>JANNNT010000689.1:0-2641 GCA_031398685.1 Rhodocyclaceae bacterium
CCAAAACAAGTATGGACGGTCGGCGGCATGCAACTGATGGCCGATCCCGATTTCAGCGCCCCCGAAGGTCGTCTCGCCCACCTCGGAATCATGGTTGAAAACCTTGATGAAGCGATCCGTGAAGCCCGGGACTGGGGAGCCGAGGAATTGCCGCAGGGCCGCAACTGGCTCGTTTTACCGGACGGTTTGGCCATCGAACTGATCCAGGCGCAGGCCAATTCGGTCGCTGCAGCGCTGGCCGTCAAGCCACGGCCTTGAAGGCCTCAGTGTCTGGCTCCGCAATAGTTAACCCAAGGAATACCACAATGACCGCTGAACTTTACTTTGACGACGCCAAGGTTGGCGACGAGTGCATTAGCCCGACTTACACCGTAACCGAGGCACGCATCAATGCCTACGCCGAACTGACCGGTGACTTCACCCCGGTACATGTGAATGAGGAATACGCCAGGACCACGCCCTTTGGCACGCGTGTGGCGCACGGCCTGTTTGGCCTGTCGATTGCTGACGGCCTCAAAACCCAGAGCGAGTACCGTTTCGTTCCCGGCATGTCGCTGGGCTGGACCTGGGATTTTCTCCTGCCGATCAAGATCAACGACACCGTGCACGTCAAATTCAACGTGGCCACCGCGCGCCTCTCGAAGAGCCGTCCGGGCTGGGGCATCGTGGTGCTGCCCTCGGAGCTGATCAACCAGCACGGTGAAGTCGTCCATCGCGGCGAGCATCGACTGATGATTCCGTGCCGTCCGCAAGCCGCTGCCTGAAAGGGACATGAATCATGACGACTCAGCCATTGCCACTGACCGGTATCCGGGTCATCGACTACAGCCACTTTCTCGCCGGCCCTTACGTGTCGCGCAGCCTGGCGGCGCTCGGCGCCGAAGTGATCAAGGTCGAGCGGCCCAAAGCCGGCGATGCGGGGCGCGCGCATGCCTATTTCATCAACGGGCAGAGCGGTTACTACCTGCAGCAGAACATGGGCAAGGAGGGGCTGTGTCTCAATCTCAAAGACCCGCGCGGCCTCGAAATGATGCACAAGCTGGTGGAAACCGCCGACGTGTTCGTCGAGAATTACCGCCCCGGCGCACTCAACAAGCTTGGCCTGGGCTATGGGGATCTTTCGAAGCTTAACCCGGCTCTTGTGTATTGCTCGGTCTCGGCCTACGGCCACACCGGACCAGATTCGCACCGGGCGGGCTTCGGCCTGATCGCCGAAGCGAAGAGCGGCATCATGGCCATGGTCGGCTCGCCCGGCGAAGCGCCCCCGTTGCTGCGTATCGCGCTCGGCGACATGTTCACCGGCAGCAATGCCGTGTCCGCCATCTGTGCGGCCTTGCTCGGCCGGGTCAAGTCCGGCCGCGGTCAGCACATCGACATGGCGCTCTACGACTGCCTGGTCTCCATGCACGAATACGCCGTGCAGTGCTACACGCTGTCCGGCAACACGGAAGTGCCCGAGCAGACCGGGCACGACCTGCCCAATTCCACGCTGTACGGCGTGTTCACCGCCGCCGACGGGCACCTGGTGATCGCCGCGCAGGTGGATGATGCCTGGAAACGTCTGGCCCTGTTGATCGGCGGCGAAGCATTGGCGGGCGACACCCGTTTCCACACCTCGGCCGGGCGCAACGCGAACCGCCTGGAGATTCTGCCCCTGGTGCGTGCCTGGGTTGAAACACGCACGGTCGCTGATTGCCTGGCCACGCTCGACCGGATCGATGTTCCCTCGGCCAAGGTTCAGCGCATCGACGAAGTGCTGGCCGATCCGCAGATCCAGGCGCGCGGGATGGTCGTTGAGCAGGAGCACCCGGTGCTGGGCAAAATCCGCATGGCCAATCTGCCCTTCCACTTCTCGGAGTGCGATACCACCTTGACCGCGGCGGCCCCGTTGCTGGGCCAGCACAACCGGGATATCGCCAGCAAGCTGGGGTACTCGGCGGCAGAAATTGATGCCCTGGTCAAGGACGGCGTGCTCTATGCCGAGGCAGCGGTTGCCACCCTCGCCGATGGCCTGGCAGGGAGCCCGCGATGACTGACCAGTACGCCGTGATTGGCAATCCGATCAGCCATACCAAATCGCCGTTCATCCACTCGGCGTATGCCGAGCAAACCGGTCAGGATCTCGCCTACAGCGTAATTGAAAGTCCGCTGGACGGTTTCCGTGAAGCGGCGGAGGCTTTCCGCGCGGCAGGAGGGTGTGGCATGAATGTCACCGCGCCGTTCAAGCTGGACGCCTTCGCTTATGCCAGCAATCTCACTGAGCAAGCGCGCCTGGCGGGGGCGGTCAATACCCTGAAGTTCGAGGACGGAAAGGTCTACGCCAACAACTTCGATGGCACCGGGCTGGTGCGCGACATCGTGCACAATCTCGGCTTCCCGATCTGCGGGAAGCGGGTCCTGCTTCTCGGTGCTGGGGGTGCGGCGCGCGGCGCCATTCTGCCCATTCTGGAGCAGCAGCCCGCCCGGTTACTCGTCGTCAATCGCACGGTGAGCAAAGCCCATGCGCTGGTCGAGGCGTTTTCCGCCTACGGAAAATTATCGGCATCGTCCTATCCCGATCTCGGCGTTTCGCCCCAGACCTTCGACATCATCGTGTCCGACAGCCTTTTTCAGGAGACCTGCGATGACGTTTCAGATTCCT
>JANNNT010000710.1:0-1616 GCA_031398685.1 Rhodocyclaceae bacterium
GCGTGGGCCGTGCGCTGCACACCTTCGCCGGCAACGCGGCCATCGATCACGGCGAAGGTCACCTCCTGACCATTGGGCAGGCGGCACAACACGCTGTCCGGCACTTCGCCGTTGACCAGGCCGAGCGTCGCGGCGCGCGCCGCCGCCGCCGAACAGGCGCCGGTGGTAAAGCCGGTGCGGTTGCCGCGTTGGCGGCGACCGTCGCCCTTGCGCACCTTGCCGGCGTGACTGCCGTAAGGTGGCTCGGTGACCGGCTCGCTGCTGGCGGTTTCGCTCATGCGACCCGTTTTTGCGCGGCTTCGGCCAGGCCGAGCAGGGCGTGAATGGCGGCGACCACCAGCGTCGACCCACCCTTGCGGCCGCGAATGGCGACCCACGGAATGTCATTCACCGTCATCAGCAGATCCTTCGCTTCGGCGGCCGAAACGAAGCCGACCGGCATGCCGACGATCAGCGCCGGCTTGGCGCCCTCTTCGCGAATCAGGCGAACGACTTCGATCAAGGCGGTCGGCGCGTTGCCGATGCCGACAATCGCGCCGTCAAGCGTGCCCAGCCGTTGTGCCTTGCGCATGGCCTGCACGGCGCGGGTCGTTTCCTCGGCCCTGGCCAGTTCGATCACGTCCGGGTCGGAAATGTAGTGGTGCGTCGTCATCCCAAAGTGCTTGAGACGCGGCTTTGATAAGCCGACGCAGATCATCTCGACATCGGCGACGATCGGCGTGCCGCCCCGCTGTTTGCTTTCCAGCACGGCGGCGAGACCGGCTTGCATGGCCTGTGGATGGAAAGTCGTCAGACCGTTGAATTCGAAATCGGCGTTGGCGTGGATCATGCGGCGCACCAGCGGCCATTGCTCGGCGCTGTAATTGTGCGGGCCAACTTCGGCGTCGATGATGGCGAAGGAATCGTGCTCGATGGCCCGGCCGGCGGCGGTCAGTTGTTCGGTAATGGTATTGGTCGTCATGGCAGCTCAGAGTGTTTTGTAGGAGCGCAGATTCTCTGCGCGAAGGGCGTTCGATTGCTGACCGGCTGCAATCGCCCAGTAAAACTGGGCTCCTACGGGAGGGTCAATGGGCATGGGCGCAGCCGCCGGTCGCGGTATGGCTGTGATCGAGCAGATGCTCGGTTTCGGCGGCTTCGCGGTACTTGCAGCCGTCGCATTCGAGCAGGCCGCCTGCCGCCAGTTCGCGGCCGGCCACCTTGGCGTCGAGCAGGTCGAAGATCCCCTTGTCGAAACCGAAATGGGTGCCCAGCGCGAAGGCAATCTGCGGATACTGCTGCTTCAGGCGTTCGACCTGCGCCTTGATGCGTTCGATCAGCACGCCGGTGAATAGGTACACCGGCACGATGCAGATTTGCGTCATGCCCAGCTTGACCTGGCGCTGCACGGCGATTTCCAGGCGTGGCCAGGTGACGCCGGTAAAGGCCAGGTCGACCAGTTCGTGATCGTTGGCCTCGAAGATCCAGCGCGCCATGCGCGCCAGTTCGCCGTTGGCGCCAACGTCCGACGAGCCGCGGCCGAGCAGGATGACGCCGGTGGTTTGCGGATCGGGCACATCGAGCGCCTTCATCAGGCGGTCGAGCTGGCCTTGCAGGACGATGAGGATTTCGCGCCCCAT
>JANNNT010000281.1:0-6551 GCA_031398685.1 Rhodocyclaceae bacterium
GCCGCTTTGGAGGCGGCGCCTCTACGGCAGCAATTGGCCGCTATGTAGAGGTGTACATAGCGGCCATTGTACTAAACCGCTGACGCGGTAGTGGGTGGTTTGCGGCCGTAGGTGGTCGCTCAGATTCACAGAAAGCTCCGATCGGAGAAAGATGAAGTGGCTGCGTGCAGCACTTCTCTCAATCCTGATAAGGAGCTTGACCATGACCCCACTACGCCAGCGGATGCTTGAAGACATGGCGATCCGCAATCTCGCCGAGAACACCCAATCGTCGTACATCCAGCAGATCATTGCCTACGCCAGGCACTTTCATCGGGCGCCGGAAGACCTGGGTCCGGAAGAAATACGAGCCTATCAACTTCATCTGACGCAAACCCGAATGCTCTCGGCCAGCAGCGTCAGTGTGGCCACCGGCGCACTCCGCTTTCTGTACAAGGTGACCCTCAAGCGCCCTTGGGCCATTGACGAAATCCCGATGCCCAAGCGACCCTTCAAGTTGCCCGTGATTCTCAGTCGCGAGGAGGTGATGCACTTTCTGGACTCGATCGACAGTCTCAAGCATCGAACGATTCTGATGACCGCTTATGCAGCCGGTTTGCGTGTCTCCGAGGCCACTCACCTCAAGACCACCGACATCGACAGCCAGCGCATGATGCTGCGTGTGGATCAGGGCAAGGGTCACAAAGACCGCTATGTGATGCTCTCGCCCCGCCTGCTTGAGGCGTTGCGTACCTACTGGCGATCCGCCCACCCGACGCTGTGGCTGTTTCCGGGCGATCTGCCCGACCAGCCGATCACCCGCGGTGCCGTCGAACTGGCCTGCCAGAAAGCACACCGTGCCTCGGGTATCACCAAGCCGATTACTCCGCACTCGCTGCGCCACGCCTTCGCCACTCACCTGCTCGAATCCGGTACCGATGTGCGCACCATCCAATTGCTGCTCGGTCACCGTAGTCTGGCCACCACCTCGCGCTACCTGAAGGTCGCCACGACCACCGTTTGCGCCACGACCAGCCCCTTCGATCTGCTGCCGCAGGTTGCACCGCCAACGCCTACATCGACGCCGCCCGTTCATTTCTGAGGTCATTGGTGCGTACCACCGGGCTCGAGGTGGCGGACATCTTTCGCCACGCCGGGCCGGCTTACCGTCAGCAACACGCGACAGCCATCAGCCGAGGACAACGCCGTGTCATGAGCGCGATCGAGCGTTGCCGTACTGCTGTGCTCGGCGGACACGTCGAGCAGTGCGATACCTGCGGTCACCTGCGCATTTCCTTCAATAGCTGCCGAAATCGCCACTGCCCGAAGTGCCAGTCCCTGGTGCGTGCACAATGGCTGGACAATCGCCAGGCCGACCTTATTCCTGTGGAGTATTTCCACGTGGTCTTTACGCTGCCCGAGGCCATTGCGGCCATCGCCTACCAGAACAAAGCCGTGGTCTACGACCTCCTGTTTCATGCGACCGCCGAGACCTTGCGCACAATCGCCGCCGATCCCAACCACCTGGGCGCCGAGATTGGCTTCATCGCCCTCCTGCATACCTGGGGCCAGAATCTGCTGCACCATCCGCATCTGCATTGTGTTGTCCCAGGCGGCGGTCTGAGCGCCGATGGCGAACGCTGGATTTCCTGTCGCCCAGGCTTCTTCCTGCCGGTACGCGTGCTCTCGCGACTCTTTCGACGGTTGTTTCTGGAGCAGTTGCAGAATGCATTTGACGCCGGCTACCTGCACTTTTATCACGCCCTTGAAGAGCTTCAGGTGCCCACTACCTTTGCCCGCTATCTGGCGCCGATGCGGCAGGCCGAGTGGGTAGTTTACGCCAAGCCCCCGTTTGGCGGCCCCCGGCAGGTTCTCGAGTATCTCGGTCGCTACACGCATCGCGTCGCCATTTCCAACAACCGGCTGATCGACTTCGCGGATGATCAGGTCCGCTTTCGTTGGAAGGACTATCGCCACGAGTCACGGCAGAAGGTCATGCAACTGGAGGCATCGGAGTTCATTCGCCGTTTCCTCCTCCATGTGCTGCCGAGCGGCTTTCAGCGGATTCGGCATTACGGCTTCCTGGCCAACCGCTACCGCGCGGTAAAACTGGCTCATTGCCGGCAGTTGCTGGCCGAACCCGATCCACCCATTCAGATTTCCGAAGCGCCTCTTGACTACCGCGACCGCTACCAGTTGCTCACGGGCAAGTCGTTGCGTGACTGCCCGCAGTGCGGTCAAGGTCACATGGTTTGTATCGAAACCCTTCTACCAAGCGCCCTGCCACGGGGACCACCGGGCGAGCGCTCATGAACACCCACACCCTCGCACGATTGAACCTTTCCGGCATGGCCCCGCGGAGCGGCTGGCTTCCTTTGGTCTGGGCCGGCTTATTCCAGTGCATTTCACTCTTGCGGCCAGGGCTTGGCTCGTCGACGTGGGGATTGCGACCGTCCAACACACGACGCACGCTCAGAAACTCAAGAACACGGGCTTCGGTAGCTCGCCATCTCCCTCTATCCGGCCCTCATCCGACACTGTTGTTCTGATTCAATCCCCATAGCACCACCGTCGGTGCGCCGGTTTAGCACAACAGGATTTTTAGCCTACCGGTCGCGGTAGTCGCCACCCGCCACTCATCAACCTCATGGCGCCGCGCCCGCCAAGCTAAAAACCCTCTGCATTATGCACAGTGCCCAATTATGTGCAGTAGTGCTCGGCGATAGCGACAGAAGTCGCACGGGCATTGGCTTTGTAGCATTTGGCGCCGCAGCATTCTGGACATAAGTTTCACGGTCATCTGGAGTGGTATTTCCACTTCAGGAGACCGTCATGAACTCAATAAAATTGTTTCACCCCACGCCGAAGGCGTGGTTGCACCACACCGTTCTCGCGGCGTACGCGGAGGAATTCAGCGCACGGCTGGAACGAGGTCGCTACTCCGATAGCACCGCCAACAGGTACCTCGGGGGCATCGCGCATCTGGCGCGCTGGATGCGCCATTGCGGTCTTCCGGTCCGGTTGTTGGACGAGCAGGCAGTCGAGCAATTTCTCGGCAAACACCTTCCGCGCTGCGACTGTCCCAAGCCGGTGGTCCGCGTTTACAACGACCTGCGGGCCGCATGCAATCATCTACTGTCCATGTTGCGTGAGCAGGGCATCATCGCCGGGCCGACAGCGCCAACGGGGCCTATTGCGGATGAGTTACGCCGTTACGACGAACACATGCGCGACGTTCATGGCCTCAGCGCAGGGACGCGGCGCGGCCGTCTTCGCATCGTGCAGCGCTTGTTATTGAGTAAGTTCGCCGACGGGCCTGTAGTGATTGCCGAATTGCGCACGGAGGAGGTACGCCAGTTCATTGCCAATCAACTGGATCTTCGAAAGACATCATCCAACGCCGCCTCACTGTCGTCGGCGCTACGTGATTACTTCCGCTACCGCGCGACCTGTAGTGATCCGGTGGGGCCGCTGATGGGCGTGATCTCATCGCCGGCTCACTGGAACCTGGCCTCGCTGCCGCGCCCGCTCAGCGACACCGATGTTGATCGCCTGCTGGCGTCATTCACCTCGGCACTGCCGTCACCGAAACGGGGCTACGCGATCATCCGCTGCGCGCTCGACATGGGGCTGCGTCGCGGTGAAATCGCCAAACTGATGCTGGCCGACATTGACTGGCGCGCCGGTACGGTGACGCTCAAGAGCACCAAGTCACGACGCCAGGACATCTTGCCGCTGCCGGAAAGCACCGGCCGGGCGCTGGCCGACTATCTGCGCCACGAACGGCCGGTTACGACCAATCCCGCCGTCTTCGTTCGGCGCCTCGCGCCTCATGATCAACCGATTGGTGCCGATGCCATCGCCCGTGTGATCCGCGATGCTTATCAGCGCATCGGGCTGCCCCATTCGCGCACCCATGCACTTCGCCATACGCTGGCTTGCCGACTTCTTGAGCACGGCAGTTCGCTCAAGGAAGTGGCCGATGTGCTGCGCCACCGTTCGCTGAACACCTCGCTGATCTACGCCAAACTCGACAACCCCAAACTTGCCGCCGTTGCACTGCCGTGGCCAGGGAGTGCGTCATGAATGCGCATATCAGCTTGCAAACGAGAGTTAGCGACTACCTTGCCGAACGTCGCCGCCTGGGCTTTGAACTCGGGACGATGGGCTTGGCCTTGGCGAGCTTTGCACGCTACGTGGCCAGCGTGCATCACCGAGGCGCCTTGAACGTCGATCTCATGGCCGAGTGGGCTCGGCACGACAAGTGGAACCGGGGCAAGCCACAGACCTGGGCGCGCCGACTGAAACTGCTGCGTCCATTTGCCCGCTACCTGCGGCAGTTCGATCCGCGCACCGAAGTGCCAGACGAGTCCGTCTTTGGCCCCGTTCCGGGGCGCGTGGCGCCGCATATCTATCGCGAAGAGGAAATCGCCGATTTGCTGACGGCCGCGCGTGAACTCCAGCCCCATGGCGGTCTGCGCCCTGCGACTTTCGAGACGCTGTTTGGCCTGATTGCGTCGACCGGCCTGCGGGTCTCTGAGGCGCTTGATCTACTGGATGCCGATGTCGATCTGAAGTCCGCCATACTGACCGTGCGAGAGACCAAGTTCGCCAAGTCGCGGCAGTTGCCGCTGCATCCGAGTACCGTCGAGGCACTGAAGCGTTACCGGTATCGGCGAATTCGCCAGGTCCGGACAACGACCGAAACGCCGTTCTTTGTCGGCACACGGGGCCAATTGCTCGGCCAACCGCTTGGTGACCGGCAAGTACATCGCGTCTTCAACGAACTGCGTGACAAACTCGGCTGGGTCAATCGTGGCGCGCACGATGGGCCGCGCATTCACGACCTGAGGCATAGTTTCGCGGTGCGCCGCTTGATGCTCTGGCATGCGCAGGGCATCGATGTCGATCAAGCGATGCTGTCGCTATCGACCTACCTGGGCCACGCCAAGGTCTCAAACACCTACTGGTATCTGACAGCAGTTCCGGAGTTAATGGCGCTGGCGGGCGGCAAGTTCGAACGCTTGGCCGAGGGCTTGGGAGATGACGATGAGTAAAGTCACACGCCCCACGACCCCACCGTCGTTCGCCGCCCTTGTACAAACTTTCTTCGCCGAGCATCTGACTCAACAGCGGGCGCTGAGCCCGTGCACTGTGGCGGCTTACCGCGACGCGTTCGTCTTGTTCCTCGAGTTCGCGCAAACACGTTTGGGCAAGTCGCCGGTGGAGATAAAGCTGGCCGACATTACGCCGGAGTTGGTTCTGGCTTTCCTCGACCATCTGGAACACGAACGGCACAACACGGTTCGCAGCCGCAATACTCGCCTAGCCGCATTGCGGGCCTTCCTGAAGTTCGCAGCACATCGGGATGTGTCGTCATTGCACGTTATCGAGAGAGTGCTTGGGGTGCCGATGAAGCGATTTGAGCGGCCAATGCTTGGGTTCCTGTCGTACACGGAAATGTTGGCGGTGATCGGCACTTCGGATGGTCGCTGGATCAGTGAGCGAGACCATTTGCTGCTTCGCCTGCTTTACAACACAGGCGCACGCGTATCCGAAATCATCGGAGTAAAGGTGGCTGACGTGGTGTTGGACGGCGCTGCCTGCATTCATCTGCATGGCAAGGGCCGCAAGCAGCGTACGTTACCGTTGTGGCGTACGACGGTAAAAGAGCTGCGGGCCTGGTTGAAATTGAATCCGCATCTTGCCACTACATCAGCCTTACTGCCCAACCGCGACGGTAACGCAATGACGCGTTCGAACGTGACGCAGAGGCTGGCACTGGCGGTACGTTCGGCCGTCAGGGTCAATCCGGATTTGGCCACCCGTCACATCTCGCCACACATGATTCGCCATACGACGGCGATGCACCTTCTGCAATCGGGGGCTGGCGTCGATGTAATTGCACTTTGGCTCGGGCATGCGAGCCCGACCACAACGCACCACTACGTCGAAGCTGATCTCGCAATGAAGGAACGGGCGTTGGCAAGATTGCAGGAGCCAGAAGCGAAAAATAACCGCTACCACGCATCTGATGCCCTGCTTGAGTTCCTCAAGACTCTGTAATTATGTAGAGCCTGCAAAGCACGCCTGCCGCTTCCCAGAAGGCGGCAGCGCGCATAGAAAACACCGACTGCACATAATTGGGCACTGTGCATAATGGCCGGGTGTTGTCGCAAGCGACTTATTTATCGCTAGATTTAGCGAGTGCCATGCTTCGATCTCACCAAAATTGATCGACGCATACGTATGGAGTTTTGAGGATTCGAATGTGTCTCGCTAAACGATCAGCTTCCAGGAACGGAAAGAGATTCGAGGATCGCAGAACGTGGTTCTGCCCCGGAACAATACTCGCTGCGTTTCAAGGCGGGGAGCGCGTTGCGGGAACTGGTGGACACCCTGTCGGTCAATAGCCTACGGCACCGGCCGGATAGCCGAAGATCAGCCCCGAAAACCTTGCGATTTGCAATCGTCCTCGATCTTTCAAGGAGAAACACCATGAGCGAAGCGGAAGTCGAAGTCAAAGCACCGGATGGCAGCATCACGCAACTGGAAATTGATCAGCGCGTGTT
>JANNNT010000718.1:0-9399 GCA_031398685.1 Rhodocyclaceae bacterium
AACGCAATTCTTTGATGCAACCTGATCTCGCCGGCTTAGTCCGGCGAGTTTTTTTGCTGAATAACAGTGTTCAACACGAATCTATAAAGCATCACCAAAAAACTGACGACATGGGGCCGCCAGCTTTATTCCAGGGGTGTGAAAGTTGGGCGGCCACCCCCCATTTCCATCACTCGTACAACGCCTTTCTTCGATTCCTCGATATGCTCGCTTTCGCCAGCGCCGGGGGAAAAGAAAACAGCGCCCTTGCCGGCGGATTCCTTGCGCACCGCCAGGATCACTACTACCTCCAGCGATAGCGTTACGTTTTGCGACGTGCCTTTCTGGCCAGGCGCAATGCGCCAAGCCGAATCGTCAGGATTGACCTGACTCCACTGCATCGCCAGCAAGCTGGGTGCCCCCCTCAAAGAAACCGTTCCCTTCCTCTTGAACGCTCTTGCCCTAAATCCGGACGAGGCCTGGAGAATGCAAAGGGAAAACGCCTGCAAAAATAATGTTTGACCGGCTCAGAATGCCATGTTAGCCTGAGCATGACATCAGACAATCTTACACGCAGACAGGAACGATGATGCAACCGATAGAGCGGGTTTCCCAGACCGACATGATCGTAAAAGAGTTGACCAAGTTTTTTCTCACCGACGCGATCAACGCGGGTGACAAACTCCCGACCGAAATGGAGCTTTGTGAACGACTGCGCGTTGGCAGATCAACCCTGCGTGAAGCGATCAAAGCCTTGCAGGTGATGGGCTACGTAAAGATCGAGCCCGGACGGGGAGCCTTCTTGAAGCAGAAGAGCCTTGAACTGCCGGTTCATCGCATTCTGTCCTGGCTCGGCAGTCGAAAAACCGAGGTGGCGGATCTCATCGAGGTCCGTATGCAACTGGAGCCCTTTGCTGTCCGCCTGGCCGTGGAACGTGGGAAGGATGAGGATATCGAGCGCATCGACGCCGTCCGCGTCGAATACGAAGGCGTTCTCGCTTCCGGCCCATTCAGCGAAGTCATCGGGGACAAGCTCGGAGAGCTTGATGCCCGATTCCATGGAGTCATTGGAGAGGCATCACACAACATGCTCCTCATCGACCTGAATAATCTGGTTATCGAGGCTTTCAAGGAATTCCGCACGCGTACGTTCAGGGTGGAAAACCACGCAAAAAATGCGGTATCACCGCACAGAAAAATCGTCGCTGCTCTTCAAAAACGCGACGCGGGTGCAGCACAACGCTACATGAAAAACCATCTTTTCAAAGCGCTGGAAGATATGTCCCTCGGCGCCGGGGAATAGATTTCATCGTCGGGTGTTTGCCCGACACGTATAGGCATGAATGGGAAGCGCTTATGAACCGAGAAGACATATTCGACCTGACCGACCGCATCATTGTAATCACTGGCGGACTGGGTCAGATCGGGCGTCAATTTGCACTGGAACTCATTGACCGCGGAGCCCGGGTTGCGATCTTCAACCGCCGCATCCCTGATGAACTCAGCTTGAGGGAACGCTTCCCGGTTGACTCCGGCCGCGTGGCTTTTTTCCCCGTGGATATCACGAAGAAAGCCTCCGTCAAAGCGGGGCTTGAGGCATTGATCGCACAATGGGGCGTTCCGCATGTCCTCGTAAATAATGCGGGCCTCGATACCCAGCCGAGCGCGCCACCCGAAGTTTCCGGCCCGTTCGAGGACTTCCCGGAAGACGTCTGGCGCGAAGTTCTCGAGGTCAACATGACCGGCACATTCCTCTGCTGCCAAGTCGTCGGCGGCGCGATGGCCAGCGCCGGGCGCGGCTCGGACATCAATATTGGCTCGATCTACGGCATGCTCTCCCCGGTACAAGACATCTACGCCTACAAGGAAAAGAAAACGGGCAAACCGTTCATCAAGCCGGTGGCCTACTGCGCCTCGAAATCCGGGCTGTACAACTTCACGCGTTATCTGGCGACTTACTGGGGACGAAAAGGCGTTCGCGTCAACATCCTGACGCCCTCGGGCGTCAGGCGCGATACGCAGGACGCCGAATTCCAGGCCAATTATTGCGATCGGATGCCAATCGGCCGCATGGCGGAAGAAGACGAATTCAACGGTGCACTCGTCTTCCTCGCTTCCGACGCATCACGCTACATGACCGGTTCCAACCTGGTCATCGATGGCGGCTGGACTGCCTGGTAAGAAAGGAATGACCATGAAAGATTTACGCGGGATTTACCCGGCGCTGCCGACACCGATGACGGCCAGCGGAGAGGTGAACTACGCCGCCTTGAAGCATCTGGTTGATTTCGAGATCGCTCAGGGCGTCCACGGTCTCTATGTTGGCGGATCTACCGCAGAATCGTTCCTTCTCACCGAGGACGAACGAAAAAGGATTGCTGAAACAGTCCTCGGTCAGGCGGCGGGCAAAGTCGTCGTCATCGTCCATACCGGTGCCGGTGGAACAGACGCCGCGCTACGTTTGTCGAAACACGCCAAGGCGAATGGCGCAGACGCGATATCCTCCGTCCCGCCGATCTATTTCAAATACACGACCGAGGAAGTCATCGCCTACTACCTTGACTTGATCGAGTCGGCGGACATGCCGCTGGTCGTCTACAACATCCCGGCCTTCACCGGGATCAACATGACTCAGGGCGCCATAAGCGAACTGTTCAAGCATCCGCGCGTCGTCGCGCTGAAACACACGAATACCAACATGTACGAGCTTGAGCGAGTGCTTGCTCACAACCCGTCGCTTGTGGCCCTTAATGGTTATGACGAGGCTTTTCTCTCAGGACTTTCGATGGGGGCCAGCGGAATGATCGGCAGCACGGTCAACTTCATGGCCGGGAAATTCATTGCCCTGCGCGACGCCTTCGTGGCCGGTAGAAACAGTGAAGCACTCAAACTGCAGAGTGAAGTCAATGAGATCGTCGAAACCATGGTCGAGGTCGGTGTATTCAATGCAGTGAAGTACGCCGTGACCCTGCGCGGCGTCGACTGTGGATCGTGCCGGGGCCCGTTCAAACCACTTCAGGATAACGATAAAAAACGAATAAAAGCCGTTCTGGAAAAGAATCTGGGAGAGGTTTTGTAACACCGGCAAGGCGGATCAACGTCATTGAAAGTCAGACCGGCGAGTTGATTCAACGAGGTTTCGATTTACGTTAGTACGTCAACTTTGCATAAAGAGGAGTGTTGAAATGAAAAAGCCATTATCCATATTGCCGATTGGGCTGTTTGCACTATCCGCCTTGTTTGCGGGTTTCAGCAGCACATCGGAGGCAGCGGACGCCAAATACCCGGCAAAACCCATTCAGTTGATCGTGCCCTACGCCGCCGGTGGTGGAACTGACGCGGTAGGACGGGTTCTGGCGGAAGCGCTGAAAAACGTCCTCAAGCAGGATGTCGTGGTCGTGAATAAAATCGGCGGCGCAGGCGCGGTCGGAATGAACGAAGGTCTGCGCGCGAAACCGGATGGCTACACGATAACCATGGTGACGCGCGAAGTGGCGATTCTGCCGCTTCTGGGGCAAGCACCGTTCAAGACCCTGGATTTCAGATTTATCGGCAACGTCAATGTGGATCCGGAAGTAGTGGTGGTGTCGCCCGATTCACCTTACAAAACCATTGAAGACCTCATCGCGGCGATGAAGGCCAGTCCCGGAAAACTGAAATTTGCTGCAGCCTCGGCGCCGAACTTTTATGGCATCCAGCTCTCCCAGGAAGCCGGTGTCAGCTTCGTGACTGTTCCATTCCAGGGGGCGGCCCCGGCGATGACGGAAATCCTGGGCGGACGATCCGATTTCGGCATCTACAATCCCGGCGAGATCAAGGCCCAAGTTGAAGCGGGCAAATTGCGTCCTTTGGCAGTCATGGCTGAAAAACGGGTGGAAGGCATTAAAGACATGCCGACCTTCAAGGAAAGAGGCCTGAACATCTTCTGTGGCACCTACCGCGGCATTGCCGTTCCACCGCAGACACCGGAAGACATCGCGAAAATACTTGAAGATGCCGTTGCCCAGGCGGTTAAGGATCCCAAGTTTGTCGAGTTCATGAACAAATCCTTTCTCGGCATCGAATACAAGAACCCGGCTGATTTCAAGGCCATGGTCGAGGCCGACATGAAAGTACTGCAACCCGTCGTCGATAGCATCAACAAGAAATAATCTTCAATGCAATCAGGGGCGAAGGAGCTGAGCCGCATGAACACTTCGCCCCCGGCAATCAACGGATAGTTTTCGGGTTGAAGCCGGATTTTCGGAGGTATTAACGTTGATCAAAAATGCCGGAGTATGGGCGGGGGTTATCCTGCTGGCGTATTCAGCCGTGCTCTTCCAGCAATCCCTGTTGCTTGACTATTACAACCCTCTCGGGCCCGGACCTGGTTTTCTGCCGCTATGGCTGAGCGGTCTGTTATTCATCGTTTCGTTGTTATACATCTGGGATTCCATCAAGAGAGAAGTCATCAGGCTTGCGGAATTGTTGCCGACAGGTGATGCACGCCTTGACATCCTGTTGATGCTGACCGGCTTGTGCCTGTTCGCGCTACTGGTCGAAACCATTGGTTTTGTGGCTGCCGGCAGCCAGCTCATCTTTCTGATGACGTTCCGAAAATTCAAGTGGTATTACGCCTTGCCCACATCAATCCTTGTTGCCGTATTGCTTCTGCTGGCTTTCCAGAAGCTCCTGGGCGTTTCACTGCCTGTAAATGATCTAGGCTGGTAAGGAGTACAAACTGTGGATTCGATAATGCCGCTGCTGCACGGCTTTGAAACAGCAATGATGGGCTGGAACCTGTTTTACTGCCTGCTTGGCGTGACCATCGGAATGCTGGTCGGCATTTTGCCGGGACTCGGGCCGACAACTGGCATTGCACTCCTGCTGCCGATCACGTTTTCCATGCCGGCGATCCCGGCAATCATCATGTTGTCCGGCATCTATTACGGTGCGATGTATGGCGGCACAGTCACCTCGGTGCTGATCAACACTCCCGGGGAAGCCGCATCGGTTACGACCTGCTTTGATGGCTATCCGATGGCCCGTCAGGGCAGAGCCGGAACTGCTCTCGGCGTCGCTGCCATCGGTTCGTTCATCGGCGGGACAGTGTCGATGTTCGGCATCGTCTTCATCGGCCCCCCGCTGGCGCAAATGGCCCTGAGTTTCGGCCCACCGGAATACTTCGCCCTAATGGTCGTCGGGCTGGTCATGGTGGTTGGATTGATGGGCAAATCATTACTGCGCGGGATGATTTCAATGCTGATCGGGTTAAGCCTGTCGATGGTGGGCATGGACCCTTTGACCGGCAATCTGCGCTTTACGTTTGGCGAGCCGAATCTGGTGGAAGGTCTGGATTTTGTCGTTATATCCATGGGCCTGTTCGGCATTTCGGAAGTCATGCTGGGCATGGAACAGGCGATCCATACGGGCAAATTGCCCAAAGTCGGTAAATTGTTACCGAACCGCGACGAATGGATTCCTACATTGAAAGCCATTGGACGGGGAACAGGACTTGGATTTCTCATCGGCCTGATCCCGGGCTCCAACTCGGTCATTCCGGCTATTCTGTCCTATTCGATCGAGAAGAAACTGGCAAAAGATCCTTCCCGATTCGGCAAAGGGGCCATAGAAGGCGTTGCCGGACCGGAAACCGCCAACAATTCCTATTGTGGCGGAGCACTCATTCCTTTATTCACGATCGGCATTCCCAGTTCACCGACCATTGCGGTTCTGTTTGGCGCGTTCATCATGCATGGCCTCACGCCCGGGCCGATGCTGTTCCAGACCAACGCGAATTTTGTCTGGGCCGTGATCGCCAGCATGTTCATCGGCAACATCATGCTGCTGATCATGAATCTGCCCCTGGCCGGTATCTGGGGAAAAGTGGCGACCATTCCTTCATCGTACATGTACCCCGGAATTGTCATCGTTTCAGTGGTAGGCGCTTACTGTACCGGAGGCAGAATATGGGACATCTGGACCATGATTCTGTTCGGGATCATTGGCTATATCATGAAAAAAATCGACATCCCGTTGGCGCCCATCGTTCTGACGTTCGTCCTGGGCAAAATGATTGAAAACTCATTGGTACAGTCATTGATCTATTTTTACGGGAGCATTTTCGGTTTTCTGGATCGACCAATTGCCTGTGTTCTTCTCGTTCTGGCATTCCTGATTTTTTCGGGCAGCGCAATTGCCGGCATAAAAAACAAACGAGGGATTCTTGCCAACGACGTGGAGATGTAATGATCCCGATCCAGCGGTCACCAACAATTTCACTTTGAGGTCGGGGCATGGTTGGCGATGTTTGACCCTCCCCGACCCCCAATCGCCAATCGAGTGACTTTCGATCCTGCACCCCAGCAACGATGCAGGACTCTTCCACTCTTATGTGTTGTGCGAGTGAAAAAACCGTTTGGGTCAATAGGTTTATGCAGCGAGCCGGCCATGCTGCCGACGACCCACGCGTTCAGGATTGGGGTCAATGAAAGCGATGTGACTATTTGCGACAACGTGCAGTTTGCCCTTTGTTCTAGCAAGTAACGGTTTTGACATGCAATCAATTGACGCCGGAGGTGCCTGCAGCTTAAATCGCTTGCTAATTCGATATAGCACACATCGTCATAGCTCAAGCGCGGCTTCGTGCGGTCGTTATAGACCCATAGCTCAGGTGAGCGCTCAGTCGCCCATCAAACGCAATTCCCTTTCCCACATTCAAAGGCAAGTCCATGAATAAGCTCACCATCGCCCACCGCATCATGCTGCTGATCGCGGCTGCGGTCATTTCCCTGATGGTCGTCGGTTACGATGGCCTGTCGGTCGGCAGCAAGGCGTCCGACAGCATCAAGAAGATCAACGACGACAGTCTGGCGGGAATCCAGATCATCGGCGACGCGCGACAGGCGTTCATGCTGTCGCGCGTCATGGTTTATACGCATATTCTGGCCGCCGACGAAGAGGCCAAGGCGAAAGCGGAAAAATCGCTGCAGGAGCAGTTCGCAGCGACTACGAAACGGCTCAAGGACTACGAAAAGCTGGCCGACAGCGACGAGGACAAGAAATTTCTTGAGGCCGACATCAGCAATATGGACGAGTATTCGACAGCGGTTATGAGCCAGCTTATTCCCGTATCACGCAGCAGCGACGGCGACGCTACCCGTAAGGTGATCGCCACGCAGATCGTGCCAATTGTCGCCAAGACCTTCAAGGGGTTTGAAGATCACGTCGCGTACAACGACAAGGTCGCCGCGGAAACAACCACCGGTGCGCTGGCCGCTACCGAACTGGCTAAGAAGATCACCTGGATCACCATCCTGATTGCGCTACTGGTCGTTGGCACGATCGGCACCCTGTTGGCCAAGGAAATACGCTTCCGGATGAACCGCTTCCGCGACGCAATCAGCAACGTCAACGAGTCGCTCGATTTTACCGCCCGCCTAAAAATCACGCGCATGGACGAACTGGGTAGTTCGGCCGACGCCTTCAACAAATTGCTCAACCGCCTGCAGGGCAACCTCAAATCTATTGCCACCGGCGCCCACTCGGTGGCCACGGCCGCCAACGCCATGGCGACAACCGCCGGACAGGTCGCTACCGCCTCGCACCAGCAAAGCGAAGCCGCCTCAAGTATGGCGGCGACGGTTGAGCAGATGACGGTCAGCATCAACCATGTCGCCGACCGCTCGCAGGAAGCCAACCGTCTCTCGATCGAATCGGGCCAACTAGCGGCTTCGGGCGAGAAGGTCATCGGTCAGACCGCCGCCGATATTCACGACATCGCGGCGACCGTCGATCAGGCCGCCGAACTTATCCACGGCCTCGAGCTGCATAGCCAACAGATTTCCAACGTCGTTGCCGTAATCAAGGAAGTTGCCGACCAGACCAATCTGCTCGCGCTCAACGCGGCGATTGAGGCGGCCCGCGCCGGCGAACAGGGGCGCGGCTTTGCCGTCGTCGCCGACGAAGTACGTAAACTCGCCGAACGCACCTCGGTCTCGACCCGGGAAATCGCGACGACCATCGATATCATGCGCAGTAGCGCCAGCAATGCGGTGACCAGCATGCAGGGCGTCGTAGCCAAGGTTGCCCAGGGCGTCGAACGAGCCCAGCAAGCCAACGCCTCAATCAAGCAGATCGGCGAGAGCAGCCGCAACGCGGTCGGCATGGTCGAAGAGATCACGGAGGCGATCCGCGAACAAGGTTCGGCGACCAACACTATTGCGACGCAGGTCGAACGTATCGCGCAGATGTCGGAAGAGAGCAGCGCCGCCGCTGGCAATAGCTCCGAATCCGCCCACGAACTCGACCGGCTGGCGAGCGAAATGCAGCATATCGTCAGCGCTTACCGGCTTTGACGAGAATGGTGATGAAGACCCCCGAGCTCGTTTCCAGTCCGGCTATGCAGCGCATTCTTGGTGTACTCGAGAAGAAGTCGAACATGTCGATCTCGGACATCTCAGCAGAAGCCTTTGTCGGAATCAGCACGCTAGCCTGCGGCGGTTACATCACCGCGCTAAAGAAGTGGCAACGCATCTATATCAGCGGGTGGCGCAAGGTCAAAGGCCGTTTTTCGACGCCGCTTTATAGTCTGGGGAGCATCGACGACGTACGGCGTCCACGCATCGACGAGAGCAATCGTGACGCGCCGGGCATGCAGAGCATTATCGCAACGCTCGAACGCTACGGTAACCTGAGCTATCGTGAAATCGCCCAGTTCTCCGGTCTGTCGCTCAATACCGTCAAGAACAGCGGTTACCTCGACGCTTTGATCGTGCAAGGGCGTATCCATATCGGTGGCTGGCGGCGATCGTCGCACGGCCCGATGTCCCCAATCTATGCCCATGGCCCGAGTGAGGCGGTGCCAAAACCGCAGTCGCTGACCGGTGCTCAGAAGTGCAGTCGCCACCGCGCGCGGCTCAGAATTGTCGCCCAAGGCGTCGGTTTGTCATCGCAAATTTCGTCGCTGTCGGCGTCGATTAAAAACAGCGCTATTCAATAGAAGATATCGGTCATTCAACCCGTTGTAATTTGGTCGTCGCTTCGGAGGAAACGCTCCACCGAGGAGTGCCGATGGCGCCGACAATGGCTGCTTATGGTTGGTTCCACCTGATCAACGGCCGGTATGGAGGAACGGCGGCTAGGTCCGCAAATGGCCGGGTGCCGGAGTATTGTCCGCCAAGGACAATGGCCGTAATCGCTGCACAACCGACCTTTGAGCCGAAAAATTGATTGCCGCCGACCCAATAATGGCCGCTTCTGGGTGGTTGCCCCGGATCGACGTCGGCCTAAAACCCCTCGACAACCTGACGTCGACCATTCAGCCCTTCAAGGACTCCAGAATCTCTTGCCGCACATCGGTGATATCGCGGGCCCCCGTGGTATGGACGCCCTCGCAGGTGCCGTTCAGGGCGCAGCGCGTGCTGCGCGGACAGATGATCC
>JANNNT010000731.1:0-20272 GCA_031398685.1 Rhodocyclaceae bacterium
CCGGAACGTTCGATGGCGTCATTGACCGTGGCTTCGTCCGGCACCTCGATGGTGAGCCAGATTTGTTGCGCGTGTTCCGAGTAAGCGACGCCGACTTGCATGATGATCTCCTGAGCGTATTCAATGGCAGCCGATGGCCGGCGCGCCCATGGGCTGGGGAATAGCGTCGCCGGATCGCTCAGCACGGCGCTCATAGAGGCGCTTGGCCGCCAGCAGCAGCCCGAGCACGAGGAAACCGGCGGGTGGCAGGATCATCATCAGCACGCCGCCGTAATTTGGCAGCACGGTGATTTCCATGAAGGCGAACTTCGGTCCCAGAAGCAGGCTCGCTTGTGAGAACAAGGTGCCGGCACCAACGAGTTCGCGCACCAGGCCGATGGCGGTGAGCGCACCGGTGAAACCGAGTCCCATCCACAGGCCGTCGAGCGCCGAGGCCAGCACCGGCTGACGCGCGGCGAAGGCTTCGGCGCGGCCGAGCACGGCGCAGTTGGCGACGATCAGCGCGATGTACAGACCGAGTACCTTGTAGAGGTCGTGAAACCAGGCGTTGAGGCCCATGTCGACCAGCGTCACCATGGTGGCAATGATGCCGATGAAGACCGGGATGCGTACCTGGTGCGAGACGAAATCGCGGATCGCAGCGACGATAGCGTTCGAGGCGACCAACACCACCGTGGTCGCCAGTCCCATGCCCAGCCCGTTGGTGCCGCTGGTGGTCACCGCCATGGTCGGGCACATGCCGAGCAGTTGCGTGAGGACGACGTTCTGATTCCAGAGGCCGTCCTTCATGATTTGCCGGTAGTCCATTCTAGTTCCCTTCGAGAATTTCTTGTTTGTGGGCGGCGTAGAACGCCAGTCCGCCCTTGACCGCCTTGACCACGGCGCGCGGCGTGATGGTGGCGCCAGCAAACTGGTCGAAGACGCCGCCGTCCTTCTTCACGCCCCATTTCTCGGTCGCTGGTGATTCGAACGATTTGCCTTCGAAGTCACGGATCCACTTCGATTTGGCCACTTCGATTTTGTCGCCGAGCCCCGGCGTTTCATGATGTTTGATGACACGTGCGCCGAGCATTGTGCCCTCGGTGTCGATACCGATCAGCACCACGATGTCCCCGGCATAGCCGCGGCCAGACACCTGGAACACCGCGCCGGTTACGGCGCCGGCCTTGCGGGCGCGATAGACGGTGACCGGATGGCCGTCGGCAGCGGCGATTTTTACGGTGTCCTTGAGCAGGTCGTTGTCGGCATATCCTTCCGGCAGCACCTGGGTCAGTGAGGCCTGGAGGTCGCGCTGCTCGGCCTTGAGGATGTCTTCGTGGGTTGCGTGGTTGCCAAAGGCCAGGGCCGCGCTGGTGAGCATGGCGACGATGCCCAGCGAGACCGGCTGGTAAGTCAGTTTTTCCCGCCACCGGGCAAGCGTACTCATGATTTGGCCCTTTCAACATCCGGATCGAGCGGCGCACCGCGCCAGTTGCGGCCGAGAATGCGCGGGCGGATATAGCGGTCGATCACGGGGGTGAGGGCGTTCATCAGTAGCACGGCGAAGGCCACGCCTTCCGGATAGCCGCCCCAGGTCCGGATGACGTAGGTGAGCAAGCCGCAGCCGGTGCCGAACACCAGTTGTCCGACCTTCGTGTTGGGCGAAGTGACGTAATCGGTGGCGATGAAGAAGGCGCCCAGCATCGCGCCGCCCGAGAGCAGGTGAGTGGTGACGTCGAGGTAGCGGGCTGGATCAACGGCATGGGCGATGGCGGCGGGCAGCGCGATACCGGCGACCATGGCGACCGGGATGTGCCAGGTGATGACACGCAGGAACAGCAGTACCAGTCCGCCGGCGGCGATCAGAAAGGAGGCGCTTTCGCCGAGGCTGCCGGTACGGGCGCCGGCCAGCGAGCTGCCCGGCGCGGTCACGGCGGCGAGCGAATGCATGAGGTCGATTCCGCGCGACAACTCGGTCTTGGCGAAACCAAGCAGCGTGGCGCTGGACACCGCGTCGAGCCTGGGAATGCCGTTGAGGAGGATCAGCAAACCGTCATGGAAGCCCGGCGCCGTGACGGCGGTGATCGGAAGCGGCGCCACCCAGACGGTCATGTGCACCGGGAAGGAGATCAGCAGAAAGACGCGCGCGACCATGGCCGGGTTGAAGAGGTTAAAGCCAAGCCCACCGAACACCTGCTTGCCGAGTACGGTGGCGAAGAGTCCGCCCATGACGCCGATCCACCAGGGTGCCCAGGGCGGCAGCGACACGGCCAGCAGCCAGCCGGTGAGCAAGGCCGAGCCATCGAACAGCTCCGGCAGGGCTTGGCGTCCGGCGAGCTTGAGGCAGGCCGCTTCGCCGAACAGAGCGGCGAGCAGGGTGACGAGCCACAGGTCGATGGCCGGCCAGCCGTAGAGCCAGAAGCCGTAAAGCGTGGCCGGAACCAGCGTCGCCACAACGGTGAGCATGATGCGCGAAACGCTGTTGCTCGCCAGAGCGTGCGGTGCGGTGGGCGGTGCGGCAGCAAGCAGGGCGTTATTCATGTCGCGGTCTCCGTCGAGGAATCTGCTTCGGCAGCGGCAGTTGCTGCTTCGGCCTTTTGCGCGGCGCGTTCGGCCTTGCGTCGCGCGCCAGCCGCCGCTTTCTCCTTCGTCTCACGCGTCAGGCGTTCGGCGCGATCGGCGGCAAGGCGCTTGCTTGCGTCCAGGCGCAGCTTGCTGCGCTCCTGCGACCAGAGTTCGCCTTTGGCGTGGGTGAAATACTGCACCAGCGGAATATGCGAGGGGCAGATGTAGGCGCAGCAGCCGCAGGAGATGCAGTCGGACAGCCCAAGCGCCGCCGCACCGCTGAGATTGTCGACGCGGATGTTGGCGGCCATCTCCAGCGGCAGGAGGCCGATGGGGCAGGCGCGAGTACAGTTGCCGCAACGGATGCAGGGGCTGGCTTCGGGCATGACGATTTCGTTTTCGGCCAGCGCCAGGATGCCCGCTGTGCCCTTGACGATGGGCACCTGGGCGTGGGGCAGCACGATGCCCATCATCGGCCCGCCCATCAGCAGGCGCGCCGGTTCGCTCTTGAGGCCGGCAAAGGCAAGGAGATCGGACGCCAGCGTGCCGACGGGCGCGAGAATGTTGCCGGGTTGCCAGACGGCGCCGCCGTTGATGGTGACGATGCGGCGGATCAGCGGCTCGCCCAGGCGTATGGCGCGATGCACGGCGTTGGCGGTGCTGACGTTGTTCACGATCACGCCGACATCGGCGGCGCGGCAGTCGGAAGGCACTTCCTTGCCGGTCAGCGTCTGGATCAACTGACGGTCGGAACCCATCGGGTAGCGCGAAGGCACCGGCCGGAGCTTGATCTCGGGGAAGGGCACCGCTGCTTTGCGCATGGCGGCGATGGACTCGGGCTTGTTGTCCTCGATGCCGACCAGGGCCTCAATGGCTCCCATGGCATGCATCATGATGCGCACACCGTCGATGACGGCGGCGGCGAAGTCGCGCATGACCCGGTCGTCACAGGACAGATAGGGTTCGCATTCGCCGCCGTTGACGATCAGAGTCGTGATCCTGGTACGTTTGCCCAGCGCCAGCTTGACCGAG
Source organism: Rhodocyclaceae bacterium (assembly GCA_031398685.1). Classification (GTDB taxonomy): domain Bacteria; phylum Pseudomonadota; class Gammaproteobacteria; order Burkholderiales; family Rhodocyclaceae; genus Propionivibrio. Next base: position 3,577 of record JANNNT010000731.1, read on the forward strand.
GAGGGAAAGGTGGCGCCGCCCAGACCGACGACGCCGGCGGCGGCGACGAGATCGGTAATCTCCTCGGGCGAGAGGGCGAAGGGATCGGACGGAACCCTGGCTTCGATGGCGCGATCATCGCCGTCGGATTCGATGGTGATGGCATTGAATGGCAGTCCGGACGGATGCGGCGCGGTGATTTCGCCAATGGCGGCGACGATGCCCGAGGTCGGGGCGTGGATCGGTGCCGAAATCCTGCCCTGGGGTTCGGCGATCAACTGGCCCTTCAAGACCTTCTGCCCGACCAGGACGATGGGGCGCCCCGGCTGGCCGACATGTTGCTGCAAGGGGACATAGAGCCGCGCGGGCAGGGGCAGCAGGCGCAAAGGCGCGTCGGCGGCCGGCCGCTTGTGGTCGTCCGGGTGCACGCCCCATCTGGGTAAAGCGAGCGTGTGGAGGAATTTCTCGAATAGTCCCATGGCCGTTTCCTCAGGCTGGCGCCATAAGGCCTGGTTTCGGCCAGACCCAGTGTTGCAGGGTGACCGGGACCGGCTTCAGGCTGACCGCTTCGGTCGGGCAGCGCTCGACGCAGTTGCCACAACCGGTGCAGGCCTCGCGGATGACGTTGTGGATCTGCTTGGCGGCGCCCACGATGGCGTCGGTCGGACAGACCTTGAGACAGCGGCAGCAGCCGATGCAGGTTTCCTCGGCGACCTGGGCAAGCTTGGGGCCCTCGTCGACGACCGAAGTCAGGTCGAGCGTGATGCCGAGCTTGGCGGCCAGCACGGCGGCCAGAGCCTTGCCGCCGGGCGGGCAGCAGGTGACAGGCACGGTGCGGGCGGCGATGGCGCGGGCGGCGCCGGCGCAGCCCGGCTGGCCGCACTGCCCGCAATTGGAGCCCGGCATCATGGCCTCGATATCGCCGATCAGTGGATCGGTCTCGACGGCGAACTTGCGTGCGGCGATACCCAGCCCGAGGCCGAGTACGGCACCGAGCAGAGTCAGGCTGACAATGGCGGCGATCATGGCAAACCCCTTTTTCCAACCACGAAGAACACGAAGAAGAACAGACTGGATTTGTATCTTTGCCTTTCTTCGTGGCCTTCGTGCTCTTCGTGGTTAATTACATTTTTCATTTGAAGTTCAACCCCGAAAACCCCATGAAGGCCAGCGACATCAGGCTGGCCAGCACGAAGGCAATTGGCGGGCCGGAGAAAACGTCCGGCACGCGTGCCAGGGCAAGGCGCTCGCGCAGTCCGGCGAACATCACCAGGCCGAGCGTGAAACCGACTGAGGAGCCGAAGTCGTAGACCACGGTGGTGACGAAACTGTGGCCCTCCTGGATATTGATCAGCGGCAGACCCAGCACGGCACAGTTAGTGGTGATCAGCGGCAGGTAGATGCCGAGCATCTGGTAGAGGTCGGGCGCCATCTTGCGGATCACGAGTTCGGTGAACTGCACCACGGCCGCGATAACCAGGATGAAGGTCATGATGCGCAGATAGCCGAGACCGAGCGGCGCCAGCATCCAGTGTTCGAGGATCCAGCTCACGGACGCCGCCAACACGATAACGAAGCCGGTGGCCAGTCCCATTCCAAGCGCGCTGTCGAGGCGTTTGGAAACGCCCATGAAGGGACAGAGACCGAGAAATTTGACCAGCACCACGTTGTTGACCAGTGCGGTCGAAATCAGCAGGACAAGGTATTCGCTCATGTGGGCATCCGTAATCTTTTGCCTTAGCTGTATCACGATCCGTGCCAGCCCCCTGTTGGCCGAGCCCCGAAAGCGTGCGAGAACCGCGAAACCTGCACCGTAGCGGGGTTCTGGCGCTGATTTCGCTTGGGCTCGTGGGGCGTGGACACGCCTGTCGGGGATGTCGCAAGTCCTACACTTTGCGGGGAAAACAACAATGCGACGACCGTGCGGCCTGCCTGTTCGTCCCCTTTTTCCGATGTGTGGCACGGAACCTGCGTCGAGTTCCCGAACTCGGGAGAATCAAGTGACGACCAACAAACGCAATCCAATGCATGAACTGGCTACCGCCATCGCGCCTGCCGTTTTTCAGCAGGCCGTGGAGCAGGCCGATGTGGCCATTTCCATTACCGATGCCGACGCCAACATCCTCTACGTCAATCCGGCCTTCACGCGCGCCACCGGCTATACGCCGGAGGAAGTGATCGGCGGCAACCAGTCGCTGCTCTCCAATAAGTCCACGCCGGTAGAGCTCTACCAGTCGATGTGGGAACTGATTTCCCATGGGCAGCCCTGGAGCGGCCGCCTGGTCAATCGCCACAAGGACGGGGGCACGTACCTCGCCGACCTGATGATTACGCCGGTGATCGACGCGGCGGGGACCATCACCAATTACCTCGGCATACACCGCGACGTTACGCAACTGCATCATCTGCAGTGCGAAGTCGGCGACCAGAAGGCGCTGATCGAATCGGTGGTCGATTCGGCGCCCGTCGTCATTGCCCTGCTCGACAGTGAGAACCGCGTCGTGCTTGACAACCACGAGTACAAGAAGCTGATGGGCGATCTGCGCATGGTCGAGCCGGCGGCCCTGATCCTCGATGCCGTGCGTGCCGATCGGAGTTCCGATCTGACTTCCAGCCTGGGATCGCCGCAGGAGGGACGCCATGCCTTCAGCGATCACGAGATACGCCTCGACTCGCCGGGCGGGCCGCGCTGGTTCTCCTGTTCCGGCCTCTGGGTGCAGCGCAAGGATGGCGACGCCGAAGCCTTCTTCGACCGCCGCAACGACCTCTACCTGCTGCTGGTGGCGAAAGAGACGACGCGGCAGCGCGCCGAGCAGGAAAAAACGCGCATGGCGCTGCTCCAGGCCATGATGGCCGAGGAGAACCGCATCGACAGCCTGCGCGAAACCCTTTCGGCCGCGGTGTTCAAGATCGAAGGACCGATCAACGTTATGGCCTCGGTGATGGGGACCATCGAACGGCGCGGCTACGCCCCGGCCGGAACGGCGCTGATGGAGGCGCTGGAGGCGGGCAAGGCGGCGGTCGACAGCCTGCGCAGCGTGATTCCCGAACACCGCTCGGAATCATCACAGACCGCCGTGAACCTCAACGAAGTGATGCGCGACGTGCTCGACCTCACCACCACCCGCATGCTGGCGGCCGGCATTACGGTGCAATGGCGGCCGCAGGCGGTGATGCCGTCGGTCAATGCTTGCCCGAACCGGATGCGCACGATGTTCAAGGCGCTGATCGATAACGCCATCGATGCCATGAACACCAAGGGCTGGCGCGAGCGCGAACTGCAGGTGACCACGCGCGGATACCAAGGCAGTGTCGAGGCCGTCATCGAGGACAGCGGCCCCGGTATTCCCGCCGATCTGCGGCTCAAGGTATTCGAGCCCTTTTTCTCGACGCGCAAGGCGGGTGGCCGTCATCTCGGCACCGGTCTCTCGTCCGCGCAGCAGGTCGCCGCCGATCATGATGGAGTCATCGAAATCGACCCGGCGGAGCGGGGCGGCTGTCGCGTACGCGTTGTCCTGCCGGCGCAGCGCAAGGCATCAACGTGATGAATTCGATGAGTGCAACGGCCAACCTCAGCCTCAGTGTGCTGCGCCGCATCGAGCTGGAAACGCTCTACCACGTCGGCGAAATCCTTTCGCGCTCGCTTGATTTCCGTCACACCTCGCGCGAAGTCCTGTGCGCGCTCGACGAACACGCCGGCATGAGTCGCAGCATGGTTACCGTGCTCGACCCTGAAAGCGGCGACCTGGTGGTCAACGTCGTCAGCGGCCAGGACGATAGCGAATACTCATCCGTGCGCTACCAGTCCGGCGAAGGTCTGCTCGGGCTCATTCTCGAAGAGAAACGTACTGTCGCGCTACCCAAGATCGGCGACGATCCGCGCTTTCTCAACCGGCTCGGCATTTACGATCGGCGCTTGCCCTTTATTGCCGCGCCGATCAGTCTCGGCGGCAACCTCCAGGGCGTGCTGGCGGTGCAGCCCAATACGCTCGACGATGGTCTGCTGGAGGAGCGCACGCGCTTCGTCGAAATGGTAGCCAAGCTGATCGGCCAGAGCGTGCGCCTCTCGCTCGATGTCGAACAGGAGAAGAAGAGCCTGGCTGAAGAGCGCGACAGCCTGCGCCGCACCGTGCGCCACCAGTATGGCTTCGACAATATCATCGGCCACTCGGCCGCCATGCGCCGGGTATTCGACCAGGTGCGCATGGTCTCCAAATGGAATACTACGGTTCTGTTGCGCGGCGAAACAGGCACCGGCAAGGAACTCATCGCCAATGCCATTCACTACCATTCGCCGCGCTCACGCGGCACCTATGTGCGTTTAAACTGTGCTTCGTTGCCGGAAAACCTGCTCGAATCTGAACTCTTCGGCCATGAGAAGGGCGCGTTCACCGGTGCCGTCGCCGCGCGCTGTGGGCGCTTCGAGACGGCCGACGGCGGCACCCTGTTCCTCGACGAGATCGGCGAAATTTCGCCCGCCTTCCAGGCCAAGCTGCTGCGGGTGTTGCAGGAAGGTGAACTGGAGCGCGTCGGCGGCAGCCGCACCCTCAAAGTCGATGTGCGCGTGATCGCCGCCACCCACCGCGATCTGGAGGCGGCCGTCGATGACGGAAATTTCCGCGAAGACCTCTACTACCGGCTCAATGTCATGCCTATCGTGCTGCCGCCGCTACGCGAGCGGCCCGAGGACGTGCCTGAACTCGCCCGTTTCCTGGCCACGCGCATCGGCGAGATGCAGGACCGCCGGCTTTCGCTCAGCGAAGCCGCCATCCGTCGCCTTACCCAGTACGGCTGGCCCGGCAATGTGCGCGAACTGGAAAATTGCCTGGAGCGCGCCGCCGTCATGTCCGAGTCGGGCAACATCGATGTCGATCTGATCCGCATTGGCCGCCAGCGCGATTCGGGTGTGCCACAGCATTCGTTCGCTTCATCGCCCGCAGCAATTCCGACGCCGGCTACGGCGGGCGGTTCGGCCGATTCCGGCCTCGACGAACGCTCCCGCGTCATTGCTGCGCTGGAACAGGCCGGCTGGGTGCAGGCGCGTGCGGCACGTCTGCTCGGCATGACGCCGCGCCAGATCGCCTACCGCATCCAGACGCTGAACATCGAAGTCAAAAGAATCTAGGAAATCAAATGGCCGATGCCGAGAATCCAATCGTTTGCCTCAATTACTGCATGAGCGACCCCGATACGGGCTATTGCCTGACCTGCGGCCGTCCACCAATTCCGGTCGCCGTGTTCAATCCGAAGATGTTCGGAAAGATATCGTTGCAGAACATGACGATGGTTGCGAGCAAAAACAAAACGCCTGACGGGAAGCAGGATATCGACTGACCGGGGCATGGCTTGCAAGGCAGGTAGGTAGGCCATCTTGAAGCACGCTGTCATGCAAGGCAATATCCACGCGGCTTCCATGGCATGCCAAGCCATGAATGAGTATTGACGGTCGTTGCCGAGCGTAGGTCGGATGGTGCCTCTGGCTTGTCCGACCTACGCGGCCTTTAGGGTTGAGCTAGCCCCCAATGAGACCGAAGCTCGCCAGGATGGCACCGCCAGCGGCCTTGGCCGCGCCAGCTGCAAATGAGCCCGCAAGCTTCATGAAACCGGCGCGAAGTTGCTCGTCTTTCTTGTCTTTCGTGAGTTTTTCAAAAGCTTCCTCGAAGGCCTGAGTTTCGGTTTTGTCGAACAGTTCGCCGAGAACGAGGAAGAGTCCGCTTGCCTTGACTTTGAGGATCTCGGTATTGAACGAGTAATCGAAGACAAGCCCGTTGTTCTTGAGCTGCCCTTGCAACCAGTTTTTGGCCAAGGCGTCCTCAATGACAAGACAAACCGTCTTCGCGTCAACTTCGAGAACCGCTTTGCTGAGGGCCAGAAGCAATCGAGCCTTCGCTTGATCCTCGACTCGGCCGCCATACTTGAGGCCCGCCTCATACCGGAGCTGTCGCACCTTTACGGCCGGCACACGAAGCAATACGCTGACTTCCTGGTTCGGATACCGGGCCAGCGGGCCGCCTTCGTCGAGCCCATATTTGTCCAGCAGATGCATGACCAACGCATCCGTGTCTTTCTTGCTCAGCGCGCCAATGGCCACCGACATGTAGTGCTGCAGAAACTCTGATTTGAAGGTCTCGCTCGGAGTCTTCGAACTAGCGGCTGGTGCCATGGGCTTCCCTTTCAGGCGGACGAGTTGTTCTCTTGCCGGCTAACGCAGAAATACCCAAGTATCCGACACGGCGCGGCTTCATGGCGGGCTTCCTTTCTTGCTCGATTTCAGAAGATTTTTTCCTTCCACGGTGAAGTTCCACCACGGCAAGGCTTCGCCGCATTCAAGAAAATGCCTTGCCGAGATCAAGGTATAGAGAACACAAGGATCGTGGCGCTGGCCCATGACTTTTGACAGTTCGCGATATATGACAATCGGCTCGCGCTCGGCAAGCTGATCGGGCCGGAGTATTCCAATACCCCGAAGATCGGCGGCGATGGATTTGCCAATGTTCGGCAAGTCCTCCAGTTGAACAGGTTGGTTTTGTTTAGACCGTGGCATCGTTGTTTCGCCCAGGTCGGTGGAATGACTGGATAGGCCCCGGTTTCTCATTTAGCATCCTCCGTGAAAAACGGCCTCAATATTGTAGCCATCAGGGTCAATGACAAAGGCGGCGAAGTAGCTCTCGTGATAGTGGGGACGCAAACCAGGAGCGCCGTTATCACGTGCTCCTGCTGCTAGAGCCGCCTCGTAGAAGGCGACGACTTGCGCCGCGTTCGTTGCACGAAATGCGATATGGTTTCTCGGTACAAAGGGATCGCCCTTGGTGATCCAGAAATCGCCTCCGGGATCATCGCTGTTGCTGAGAATTTTCGCACCGTATCCAACAGCACTTTCGAATTCAAGGCGAACCAAATAACCCAAAGGCGCTAAAACGGATTCGTAAAACTGCTTGCTCAGCGCAAGGTTGGCAACGTTGATTCCGGTGTGATCGATCATGTTAGACCTCCAAATGATGGCTTAGGGCTACGACGCGTAGGCGTGGAAGCCGTCGAAATGCGCCTTGCCAACGGCCACGCCACGACTGCGAAGAATGGCATAGGCGGCAGTGACGTGGAAGAAGAAGTTTGGCAGGGCGTACTGGAGCAGGAATTCGGGTGCCCTTAGCGAAACGACTGCGTTTCCGGCTTTGCTTTCGAGGACTCGCGATTCTGCGTCCGCGAACTGGGATGGCGCCAAAGAATTGAGCAGCGCTACAACGTGCGCGATGCGGGCCCGAAGGCCGTCGAAAGTGGCGGGAAACTCTCCATACGGCGGAACCTCTTGGCCGGCGAGCGGGAAACAGGCGCGCAAGGCAAAGTTGGCAGCGATGAGCACCTGTGTTTCGAACGGCAGCATGTCCGGAGCAAGGCGCGCCTCCAGGATCTCCGACGCGTCGAGCGTGTGGGACCACACATGCGATTCAGCGGCGTCGACCAGACCGCCCAGACGGGCGAGGTAACGCAAGAACACGGGAGTCGATGCTTCGTACAGTCCTATTGGCATGTGAGCCCTAGCTTTTGAATTTAGGGGCACGACGCGGCTTTATCGCGGCGCGTCCCTTGGGATGATGGGTTGCGCAAATTCGCTAGCTGATGGCGCCGGCCCCATTTCTTCAGAGAGTTGCTGGTAGGCGAAATACGAACACACTATCGCCAGCAACGAACAGAAGAAGGCAAAGATAAAGATCGATGAATACCCCACATGAGCGGCGATAATCCCTCCGCCCGCACCAGCCATAAGTATGCCGATGTCGAAACAGGACTCGAAAGTGCTCAGAGCCAATCCGATATTTTTCTCCGGCAGGCTCTTGATGGCGGGTAATGCAAGCAACGGATACACCATAGACAATCCAAAGCCGGTGAGAAACGATCCGATCGAGGCCTGAATGGGGGTTTTCGCGTAAGCTAAAAGCAGAAGGCCGACGGCCTCAATGATCAGCGAAATGACAACCGTGGACACCCCCGACGAATCCGCCCGCCAGCCGAGCAATATCCGGGAAGCAACATAACCGATTCCGAAGAGCGAGAGAGCCAACGCCGCATAGGCATCCCAGCCATTGCTCAGGAACAACAAGACCAGAAACGACGTCACAGAGGCGTACCCCACATTGGCAAGCGCGAATCCCGCGCCCGCCTTCCAGACCCGTTTTATCGCATAGCTCAAGGGCAGATGGCTATGATCGCCGTGGACACTAACCTCTTTAATAAACCACACCACGACAATTCCCATCAAAGGCAATGCCGTCATCACCATGGCGCCGACCAGGAGGCCTACGTTTTGGTAGGACCACACGCCAACGTAGCTACCGATTGCCAATCCGAGAAACATCGCGATGCCGACCCAAGACATGATTTTTCCCGCATGTTCGCGTCCAACCAGACCTATCGGCCAAGTTCCGCTACAGGTGAAAATCAGGCTCTCTCCCACACCCATGAGCGCTCGGCTGGCGAACACCACTAGAAATGACAAGTACGCGTAAGAACTGGCTGCCTCGATTGCCGCTACACACGAAACACCCGAGAGAAACATAAACATCAAACCGCGGATCATTCCCGATTTGGGCCCGCGCGAATCAGAGAACCTGCCGGCATACGCTCGGGACAGCAAGGTTGAAACAGATTCCGCCACGACAACCGCGCCGACGAAGTATGGGGACAAACCCAGCACTTGATTTACATAAACTGGCAGGATGGCCAGCGATATGCCAAGGCTGACAATCGCAACAAAAAGGATATGCGCGACAATCACTGCTGATGTGAAATTTCGCGCCTTCTCATTTTCTCTCACTAGACTACCCTCACAATTCCATCTCGAATAAAAAATTTGTTCGTCCAATATTTCCACTGAATTGAAGCGGGAATATCTATACCGCCTAACGTAAAGTGTCCCGCATAAACAACGGTTTCCCGAAAATATTATGCTGAGTGAAACTGTATCGTTTGCGTCTATGGCTGTCCACTGGAAAGCATAACGGTCGACAGCGAAAAGAATACCGGTCGTGCTGGAGCGCCGAAATACAACGCAGGACAGGCCGCGAATAATCCCCAGGCTACATGTTGTTGTTCTACCTGCTGATAATTACTCCAGCATCCACCGTCGCATCAAACCTTGAGCTCGTAGGAAGTACTCCGCCCGCCGGAAGCCGACTTGTCCAGAACCCCAAGCGTCACCAGTTCGTTGATGTCGCGTAGCGCCGTGTCTGGCGAACACTTGGCGACGGCAGCCCACTTGCTGCTGGTGAGTTTTCCGTCGAAGCCGTCGAGCAGACTGTTGAGCAGTTTCATCTGCCGCTCGTTCATGGGCATGGCGGCCCAGCGTTGCCAGAAGCGCGTTTTCCCGAGCACGGCATCGAGCGTGATCTGCGCCGTGCCGATGGCGCGCCCCAGTGTGTCCAGGAACCAGTGTAGCCAGGCCGTGACGTCGATGCTCCCTTTTTGCGTGCGTTCCAGGATGTCGTAGTACTCCCGTCGTTCGCGCTGGATCTGAGCCGACAGGCTGTAGAAGCGTTGAGGACTGCCGTCGGCCCGCGCCAGCAGCAGGTCGCCGACGGCACGCGCGATGCGGCCGTTGCCGTCATCGAAGGGGTGCAGGGTGACGAGCCAGAGGTGTGCGAGACTGGCTTTCAGAACGGGATGGTCGGTGGTGTCGCCATTCAGCCAGTCGAAAAAGCGGATCATCTCGTTGTTCAGTCGGTCGGTGGGCGGCGCTTCGAAATGCACTTTCTGCCAACCAATCGGGCCGGAGACAACCTGCATCGGGCCGTTGGCATCATCACGGTACTTCCCGACCCGGATCGGCGCGAGTCCGCTGTTGCCGGTCGGGAACAGGGCGGCGTGCCAGGAGAACAGGCGATCCTGAGTTAACGCTGTTTCGCCGTGTGTGATGGCATCGAGCACCATCTCGACGACGCCTTCGACATGCCGATCAACCGGCGCGAGTGCGCCAATGTCCACCCCCAAGCGACGGGCGATTGATGAGCGCACGGCTTCGGCGTCGAGCCGTTCGCCCTCGATCTCGCTGGTTTTGAGCACGTCTTCGGTCAGCGCCGCGAGGCTCGCCTGGTCGCGCAAGGCCATGCCGACGTCGGTAAGTCGGCCGATCAAGTGACCCTGAGCGCGGCTGACGCGCGCCAGCGGCTCGGCCAGTATCGCCAGGTCGTAGCGCCAGTTCGGCCAAGCGCCGGATTGCCAGATGTAGTGGGATTCGCTGCGTGTCATGCGGAGATTGTGGTTCTTATTCACCGCAAAGGCAAGTTATTTACCGCATATTATGCGGAGAATAAAGGGCTGTTCTCCGCAGGTTTGATGTTTTTATATCCGTTATCGGCATGCCGGGCCCTCAGCCATGCTTTCCCATAACCGGTCCGTGAAGCAGGTGCTACGGCCATCTTCATGTGCCATGCCGCGCAAGGCAATATCCATGCGGTTGCCACGGCATGCCGTGCCAAGATGACCAATTGACGGGCGTTGCACGGCAACGGCAAAACAGGGACTGTCGGATTTGTCCTGACTGTCGTCTTCACCACACGCAGGCCTTCATTCATTTGTCCGGTTTGTGACACGACAATCTGGTTGTTCGAAGAAAGTCGCCTGATTTCAACAGGATAGCAACTCTGCAGAATACTGGCACGGCCATTGCTGAAAGGAGATCAAACACACTTTGCGGAGAACAACGTGAACCTTCCCGTGATCGGCACCCCGCTTGTTTCGACTTCAAAACAGGAACCATCCGGCGGATGCAGCACCGGTAGCTGCGGCTCGACCGCGCTGCAGATGAACGGACTGGCGGACGACATCCGGCGCAAGGTACAGGATCATCCCTGCTACTCGGAAGAAGCGCATCACTACTTCGCGCGCATGCATGCGGCTGTGGCACCAGCGTGCAACATCCAGTGCAATTACTGCAACCGCAAGTACGACTGCTCCAACGAGTCGCGTCCCGGCGTGGTGTCGGAACTGCTGACGCCCGATCAGGCCGTGAAGAAGACGCTGGCCGTGGCGGCGGCGATTCCGCAGATGTCGGTACTCGGTATCGCCGGGCCGGGCGACCCGCTGGCCAATGCAGCGCGGACGTTCGCGACTTTCCGCCTGCTGGCCGACAAGGCGCCCGACATCAAACTCTGCGTGTCGACCAACGGATTAACGTTGCCAGAGCATGTCGATGAACTCTCCAGGCACAACATCGAACACGTCACCATCACCATCAACTGCGTCAACGCGGATGTCGGCGCGAAAATCTATCCGTGGATCTTCTGGAAGACCAAGCGCATCCGCGGACGTGCAGCGGCGGCGATCCTCATCGAGCAGCAGCAGAAAGGCCTGGAGATGCTGGTGGCGCGCGGCATTCTGGTGAAGGTCAATTCGGTGATGATTCCCGGTGTCAATGACGAACACTTGAAAGAGGTGTCGCGCATCGTCCAGGCCAAAGGCGCTTTCCTGCACAATGTCATGCCACTGATCGCCGAGGCGGAGCACGGCACCTTGTACGGCATCATGGGTCAGCGCAGCCCGACGGCCGATGAGCTGAAGCAGTTGCAGGATGCCTGCGCGGGCGGCATGAACATGATGCGCCACTGCCGCCAGTGCCGCGCCGATGCGGTGGGTCTGCTGGGCGAGGATCGCGGCGCCGAATTCACCCTGGACAAGGTTGAGGCCATGGAAATAGACCATGAGGCCGCCATGGCGCGCCGCCTTGCCTTGCGGGCGAAAATCGCGGCGGAACTTGAAGCCAAACGCGTGCAGGCACACGCACCAGTCGTCGCTACAGTTCAGGTGATGACCTTGCACCGGCCAGTCAAAGCCGTTCAGGGTCGACCGGTGTTGATGGCCGTAGCGAGCAAAGGCGGCGGCGTCATCAACGAGCATTTCGGCCACGCCAAAGAATTCCTGATCTACGAGGCGACCGAGGCCGGCGCCAAGCTGATCGGCCATCGCAAGGCCGAGCTCTACTGTGGTGGCGGCGACAGCTGCGGCGATGGAGAAACGGTGCTCGACAGGACTATCCGCACTCTTCAGGGTTGCGAGGTCGTGCTGTGCTCGAAGATCGGCATCGAGCCCTGGGGGCAACTGGAAGCAGCCGGCATCAAGCCCGACGGCGGGCATGGCATGGACCCCATCGAAGAAGCCGTCATGGCGGTGTGGCACGGGATGCTGGCGGCCGGAAAACTGGCTAGGCCGGCGTCGGAAAGGAGGCGTGCCTGATGGCCCTGAAAATCATCGCGAGCTGCGTCAATTGCTGGGCCTGCGAGCCGCTGTGCCCGAACCAGGCGATCTGCGCGGCGCAACCCCACTTCCTGGTCGACGCCGGGAAATGCACCGAATGTCTCGGCGATTTTGCCGAGGCGCAATGCGCGGCGATCTGTCCCATCGAGGGCGCCATCGTCAATGAATTGAACGAAGCGATGAATCCGCCCGGTTCGCTCACCGGCATTTCCCCCGCCCGCTGGGCGGCCGTACAGGCGGAAATCGCCGCTCGTTAGGAGGTTTTCAAATGGCTGTTGTCGTGTTTTACGAAAAAAACGGTTGTTCCGGCAATGCCCGTCAGAAGGCACTGCTGGAGGCTTCCGGTCATACCGTCGTGGCAAAAAGTATTCTGGATACGCGCTGGACGCGCATGCAACTGCGCTCCTTCCTGGAGTTGTTGCCCATCGCGCAATGGTTCAACGCCAATGCACCGATGGTGAAGAACGGCGAAATCGTTCCCGATGAATTCGACGAGGAGACCGCCCTGGGCCTCTTTCAGGCTGATCCCACCCTGATTCGTCGTCCACTGCTCGAGGTTGACGGCATGCGCCGCGCGGGTTTCGATGCGTCTGCGATTAACGCCTGGATAGGGCTGGCCGGAGAATTGATTGAAGACCATCCTGGTGCCTGCCGGCACGGTGCCGACGGTGCGACCCGTTGTGGCGGCGATATCGTCGTCAAACCTGCCTGAGCCATCGTATCCGATCCGCTGATGTGACCACTGAACTCATCGCGCGTGGCGAAGCCGCCTACCTGGGGCTGGCTCTGGGCGATGCCTTGGGTGCGACGCTTGAGTTCCTCACGCCGCGCGAGATCTGCCACCATTTCGGGGTCCATCGCGAGATTCGCGGCGGCGGCTGGCTGGGTATCAAGCCCGGGCAGGTCACTGACGACACGACGATGTCTCTGGCCCTCGGCGCTGCCATACTTGCCGATGGGGGCGACGTGCGGGCGCTTTACTGCGCCCATGCCTTCGATGCCTGGATGCGCCGCAAGCCTGTCGACATCGGCAACACCGTGCGGCGCAACCTCATCGCTTTTCGGCGTAGCGGAGATCCATCGGCCCCACCTTCGGAATACGATGCCGGCAATGGCGCCGCCATGCGTGTGCTGCCTGCAGCGCTGGGGACCCTGGCGCATGACGAGGCGGCGGTGCGCGCCGCCGTCCGCGCCCAGGCGCATGTGACGCACCACAACCCGGTTTCTGATGCGGCCTGTGAATTTATCGCCCTCGCGGTGCAGGATTTCGTGCGTGGCGAACCTTTGCGTAATGTCTATCGCCGCCGCATCTGTCCGTTGATCGCCGACCATCCAGAATTCACGTTTCGCAGAAGGCGCCGCGAGAATCCCAGTGGCTGGATCGTCGAGACGATGCAGGCGGTTCTGCAAGCCCTGCTGGAAACCGACAGCGTCGAAAGTTGCCTGGTGGACGTGACCAACCGGGGCGGCGATGCCGACACCACGGGCGCCATTGCCGGCATGCTGGCCGGCGCGCTCTATGGTCTCGACGCAATCCCGCCGCGCTGGCTCAAGGTGCTTGATCCGGCGGTGCGCAAAGCCTGTTGTGCGCAGGCCAGGGCGCTAGTGGTCTGCTCCGCAAATCGCGGCAGATAAAGGGGCCTCCGATTTCCATGGCGGATAACGCTGGCTCAGGACAAGCGCCCGGCCCAGAGTTCGCAACCCTGACGGATGACTTCTTCCAGCGAGCCTTCGCGGGCCTAGCTGGCCCGTACCGCTTCTCGAAGCTTTTCGATGCGAGCCGTGGCGGTCGCTGGTTATAGGACTTTGGCGGGGCAGAGCACAAGTCACTGCGGACGCGTCGAACGAGGCAAATCCGGCCGTGCGCTACGCGTGCTACAGGCTGACAGGGAGTGGCGTGTCTCGTCCCCGATCAGCAGGGCACGACCTCGAGTGCCGTTTCGGTCAGAAGCTCTTGCAGATTGGCTTCGATCAACTCGATCCTGTGTCTGTCGAGGAAGCGCCACTCCTTGACCGTGGCATTCTCGATCAGCGCCCAGCCCGTGAGCGTTGCGGCGCCGTAGATCAGGTCGGCCAGCACCATGCGCTCGGTGTCGCGGTTCAGGCGCATGCCGAGCAGCAGATAGCGCTTGTCGCGGCGCAGCGTTTTGACGAAAGCCGGCACGGCGAAGCCGCCCATCAGTTCGGTAATGAAATCGACATAATCGGCGTCGGAGGCGATGTAGCTCGGTTTGGGTTTGGGCGCACCCATCGGCTTGAACAGTACCGGTAATCCGGTGGCCGCTTGCTCGGGGACGATGGCCGTGTAGTCGACACCATCGAAGGCGTAGAGTTTGAAGCGGAAATCGGTACCTCCAAGGCGTGCGCAGCCAAGGATCAAGTTGTGCGGCAGGCCGGCGTAGCTGTCGATCAACTGGGTGTCGCGGTTGATGTCGATGACGTAGGGCGGGCGGATCTCTTGCAGCCAGTCATGCAGGGCAGACCGGCTCCATTGGGTCTCGCCGTAGGTGGTGGTGAGAAAACGCGCCACGGCGGCGCGTCCGCGTTTCAGTTCGATGTTCATCGCCGCGCGCGGGAATTCATACATCAGCTTGGGTGACATTGGTTTGCCCCCGTTCAGGGCGATGATCAACTGGTCGCTGGTGGCCGGCATTGGGTCGCCGGTTGCTACGGAAACCACGTCGGCGAGGACTCCGGGACCCAGATAGGGAACGATGCTGCCGTCCTGAAGGCCGAAAATGATGTGGGTGCGCAGTTGGGGATCCATGGGCAGTCCTTGCAGGGAAAATGTTCATTCGCTTGCAAGAAACGCGCCGTTGCGCCTTTTGGTAGGTCGGAAAACGCAGTTTCCGACCTACACAGGGTTAGCGCTGTTGCGTGTGCGACAAGATTCAGAGCGTACTGATCGCGACGTCGTAGATGCCACCGATCACCAGATGTTCGTCCTCGCCCTTGAGCACCCCGGGCAGCAGCCCGCAATGGAATAAAATCTTCGCCGTGGGCACCAGGGTGGTAAGGATGTAGTCGCCAAATTCGCCAGCGCGCTCGCGCGAGGCGGTGAAGGAAACCAGGTTGTTGAAGAGTACGACCTGACGGCGTCTGCTACCCGTCAGCACCTCGTGCTCAGCGATGCGGTTGATGCCGCGATAAAGTTCGATGCTGGCGGTGACCGACTCAGCGCGCTGGAATTCGTACTGGCTGTAGGCGTAAACGAGATCGAGCTGGCCTTCCAGGGCATTGGTGCCGTACAGACCGGCAGAACGCATTTCCTGATAGCGCAGGTACGCTGGGCCGGAAAAATCGCGCAGCGGCTCGCCGTGGAAACGTGGCAGGAGGCCGAAGCGCGATTCCACCCAGCCTTTCAATATCGCGCCTTCGCGGCCGTCGGAGTCGAAACTCCAGCCGCGCAGCACGCGCATCCAGTTGGCATTGGCACGCCGTTGTGAGTGCGTGCTCAACCCCGCCTGTTCAAGATGTTCCAGACAGAAATGAACCGTGAGGTAATCGCGGAAGGCCGTGGCTCGTTCAGCTTTGTCGGCAATGCGCTCGAGCCGACGGAAGAGATCGGCGTGCAATTCGGCCACGCTATCGAGCTGCACGGCTGTGGGATAGCGCTGGAAGGTCAGGCTGCCGAGTATGACAGCGGGAATATTGCAGCGATTGATCGGAAGGCGCGCATAGCGGGGCAGTGTGGCGGTGTCATTGTAGGCACCCCGACAAACGGGCTCCCCATTGTCGGATTCCGTCGCGCCGTTGATGTCCGCATCAAGCTGAATAACTTCTTTCATTTCAGGCTGTTAGAAGGAGTTGAGCAACTTGGCATGGTCTTTGCGGAACATCGATCGGGAACACGGGAATTGTCCTTACACCCGAGCGTATTTCAGATAGAGGAGATTGCATCATGGCAAAACTACGTCAAGCCGCCATTTACGGCAAGGGAGGCATCGGAAAGTCTACCACAACCCAGAATCTGGTTGCCGCGTTGGCTGAGTCCGGCCAGAAGGTGATGATCGTCGGCTGTGACCCGAAGGCCGACTCAACACGTCTGATTCTGCACGCCAAGGCGCAGAACTCGGTCATGGAACTGGCGGCGGAAGCCGGCAGTGTGGAAGATCTTGAACTTGAGGACGTGCTGTCTGTGGGATACGGCGGAATTAAATGCGTCGAATCCGGCGGCCCGGAGCCCGGGGTCGGCTGTGCCGGTCGCGGGGTGATCACCGCCATCAACTTCCTGGAAGAAGAAGGCGCGTACACCGACGACCTCGACTTCGTGTTCTACGACGTGCTCGGTGACGTGGTTTGTGGCGGATTCGCCATGCCGATCCGCGAGAACAAGGCCCAGGAAATCTACATCGTCTGCTCCGGCGAAATGATGGCCATGTACGCGGCCAACAACATCGCCAAGGGCATCGTGAAATATGCCAACTCAGGCAGCGTGCGCCTGGCCGGACTGATCTGCAACTCGCGCAAC
>JANNNT010000734.1:0-3657 GCA_031398685.1 Rhodocyclaceae bacterium
GATCAGGTGCGGTCGGGCACAACTCGCAATCAGCTTTCTGGCCAGCATGGCGGCGTCCTCACTGCTGCCAATCTCCGGCAGGATGATGCCAAACTCGTCCCCGCCCAGACGCCCGACGGTATCGGTATCGCGCACGCAGGAAGCGAGGCGGTTGGCGAACTCCCGCAGCAACGCATCGCCGACGGTACGACCGTGGGTGTCATTGACTATCTTGAAATTATCGAGATCGATGAACATCACCGCCAGCCGCCGATCGTTGCGACGCGCTGTCTTTAATCCCTGCTCCAGGCGGTCGTCGATCAGGGCTCGATTGGGAAGCCCGGTTAGGACATCGTAGTAGGCGAGGTAATGGAGCCGGTCCTGCTTGTCAATGTGATCAATCGCGAACGCGATGTCGCCTGCCAGTTCCGTCAGCAGCTTCACCTCCTCTTCATGAAAAAATTCGATCTCGCTGGCGTACAGCGTGAGCACGCCGACCGCTATATCCGAGACAATCAACGGAAATACAGCCATAGAGCGGACTCTGGATTGGGCGTAGTGTTTCCCAAGCAAAACTTGGGGGTCGCCGATCGAATTGTTGGACACGAGGGTCTTTTTCTCTCTGATCGAGCGCGCCACCAGGGTGTTTTGCGCATGCTCACTCGATGACAGGAGGCCTTTGATGGTGGTCAGGAGCTCCTCATCCTTGCCCGCCGAAGCGATCGGGACCATTTCCATCAAGCTTTGATCCTCGATGGCGATCAGGGACATGTGGAACCCGCCTATCTCGACTGCGATCCGGCAGGCCTCCCTGAACAGCTCATCGCGATCGGTCACGCGTACGATCAGTGTATTGATACCGCTCAACACGGCATAGACGCGATTGAGGTAGGCAATTCTGATTTCCGCTTCATTGCGTTCGCTGATGTCCTCGATGACCCCCGCAATGCGCACAAAGTTGCCGGCGGCATCGATGACCGGAAAGGCTCTTATCTCGACACTGCGGATCGAGCCGTCCGGGCGCACGATCCTAGACGCGTAGCCGAACTTTCCCGTCGCTTTTCCTTTCTGGTATTTATCATAGGTCGAGGCCAAGTCGTCCGGGTGGATCGCCTCAAGCCACGATTCCGAATTCGCACACATACTTTTGCAACTGCAGCCAAACATCTCTTCATAGGCCGGGCTGACGTACAACATGCGATTGCTGTCGGCATCGAGGAGGAAGAACACGTCGCGGATGTTCTCAGCCAGTTGCCGGAACCGCAATTCGGTTTCGCTTAATTCGGCGGTGCGCGCCTGCACCTGTTGTTCCAAAATCAAATTATGGTTTAGGAGAAAATCACCAAATTCTTTCAAACGCAATAGATTGCGAACCCTTAACCACAATTCGGTCCGGTCGACCGGTTTCGTCAGGAATTCTTCTGCCCCGGCATCAAGACCCGCCAGGCGGGCTTTCCGATCAATTAGCGAGGTGACCATGATGATCGGAATTCTCGCCGTGGCAGGGTTGGCCTTGAGCAGGCTGGCCACTTGATATCCGTCCATGCCCGGCATCATGACGTCGAGCAAAATCAAATCCGGTGCGCGTTGCGCAATCACGGCCAGCGCCTCTTCGCCATTGGCGGCGCTGAGGGTGAAATACCCTTCCGGCCGCAGCAGGACTTCGAGCAACTTGCGGTTCTGGCTTTCGTCGTCGACGATAAGGATGGTTGCAGCGGGACGGGTCATGGCGTTTGCGGCTCCCTACTGAGTAACAGGGTATCAATCGCTGCGTACAGTTCCTTGTAGCGTAGTGGTTTAGTGATATACGCGTCGCAACCGGCGGCTTGGCTCTTTTCCCGATCCGATTTCATCGCCAACGCGGTCAACGCGATGATCGGAATGGCGGTGGTGGTCCCATCTTGTTTCAGCAGGGCCGTCGCTGCCAGGCCATCCATGCCGGGCAACTGGAGGTCCATCAGAATCAGGTCCGGCGGGTCGGTGCGCGCCAGCGTCAGGCCGATCTCGGCATCGACGGCACACAGCACGGTATGGCCCGCGTTGCGCAGCAGAAGACAAGCCAGTTTCATGTTCGCCGCGTTGTCTTCAATTACGAGTACTTTGGCCATGTGTTGCGCTCTCTAGTGAGGAAGCAATGCGCGCCGTACTTCGGCGATAAAGCGAGCTTTATTGAACCCGACTTTTTCGATAATCGTGATTACCTTGTCCGGATAGCGATTGAGCGCCGCACGGTCGCCGTCCGTGGTCTGTTTCGCGGTCACCGCCAGGATCGGAATGCTCGCCGTTTCGGTATGGCGCATAAGCGCTTCAACGACTTCAAAGCCATTCATTTCCGCCATCATCAAGTCGAGCAGAATCAGGTCTGGCCGTACCCGCTGCGCCAAGGTGATCGCCTCGCTGCCGCTATAGGCGCGCACGACCGCGTAAGACGGAGCCGGCAAGTACGCAGCGATCACTTCGACAGCTTTTGGGTCGTCGTCGACGATCAGTACCATGTGGGTTGAATCCACGGCTGGATGCAGGCCAAGATTGGCCAGAGAGGCTTTCAGTTGGGCGCGGCTGACAGGCTTTTGCAAGACGTCGGCGGCGCCACGGCTAAGCGCCATATTGCTGTCGGCTACCCCAGCGATGATCACTACCGGCACTCGGGCCAGGAAGCTGTTTTCGCGAATTCGCTGGAGAAACTCCCAACCATCCACGCCCGGCAACTGTATATCCAAGGTGATCAGGCTCAGGGTTTGCCGTGGCGCCAACTCGAGGGCGGCCTCAGCCGTGCTGGTTCGTAAAACGGCAAAGCCTTCTGCTTCGAGCAACAGGCGAACCAGGTCCGCCGTCTTGTCGTCATCCTCGACCACCAGTGCAATGCCGGCCAAAGGCTCGGAGCCTGTCACGACCCCCGTATCCGCCGCACTGTGAGTGAGGGTAACGGCCTGAACATCCGTGCTGCGCAGTGGCAACCAGGCGGCGAAGCACGCGCCCTCACTCTCTGCACTGGCCACGGCGACGGTGCCTCCATGCAGTTCAGCCAGTTGTTTGACCATTGCCAGACCGAGTCCGGTGCCTTCAAATTTGCGCGCCAAAGTGCTGTCGATTTGACTGAAGGCCTGGAACAATTTCCCCATGTTTTCCTTCGAAATGCCGATGCCACTGTCGCAGACGCAGATTTCCAGGAATTCCTGGTAGTCACTGTCAGCCAAGGGAAAACCGTGCACTGGCCAGGGACCTGACAGCGTGCCGACGATGCGGCGCGGGACATGTCGTGCGCGCAAGGTCACGTGTCCGCCGTTGCCGCTGAATTTGACCGCATTCGAGAGCAAGTTGTAGACAATTTGCTTGGTCTTGCGCATGTCCAACTGGGGTTGGCCCAGGTCGTCGCCGGTTTCGAGTTCGAGATGGATACGCTGGGCGGCCGCCTTTTCCCTGACGATCGACAGGCTGTTCGACAGCAGGCTGTTCAAGTCGACCTCCTCCAGTTCGAGGGTCATCATGCCGGCTTCGACTTTTGATAAATCCAGAATGTCATTGATCAGGGAGAGTAGGTGCTGCCCACTGTTGAAGATATCGCCGATGTATTCATGCTGGACCTCGCTCACCTCACCAACCAAGCCATCCATGAGCGCCTCGGAAAATCCGATGATGGCATTCAACGGCGTGCGCAATTCGTGCGACATGGTGGCC
>JANNNT010000737.1:0-10147 GCA_031398685.1 Rhodocyclaceae bacterium
CCCTGCTGCGCGCCGATCTGCGACCCTACCGCGACGAGTTGATCATTTCCAGCAAGGCCGGCTACACCATGTGGCCGGGGCCGTATGGCGACTGGGGTTCGCGCAAATATTTGATCGCCAGCCTGGACCAGAGCCTCAAGCGCATGGGCTTGGACTACGTCGATATTTTCTATCACCACCGCCCCGACCCGGAAACGCCGCTGGAAGAAACCATGGCGGCGCTCGCCCACATCGTGCGCAGCGGACGGGCGCTCTATGTCGGGCTGTCCAACTACCCGCCCGAGTTGATGCGGCAAGCGGCCGCAATGTTGCGCGAACTGGGCACGCCCTGCGTAATTCACCAGCCGCGTTACAGCCTGCTTGATCGCCGAATCGAACCTGCCCTGCTGCCGGCACTGGCCGACGAAGGCATCGGCTGCATCGCCTTCTCGCCGCTCGCTCAGGGCATCCTCACCGATCGCTACCTGAAGGGTGACATCCCCGAAGATTCACGCGCTGCACGGGGCGCCTTCCTGACCCCCGCGCAGCTCACGCCGGAACGCCTGAATGCGGTTCGCCAGCTGAATGACATCGCCGCTGCGCGCGGGCTGACGCTGGCCCGAATGGCGCTGGCCTGGGTGCTCCGCCACCCTTCGATGACGTCGGTGCTGATCGGTGCCAGCCGCTCAACGCAAGTACTCGATGCCGTTGCGGCGACCCAGGCGCTACCGTTTGAAGCCGAGGTACTGGCCGACATCGACCGCATCGTTGCACCGCTGCAACCGTAGTTGCAACACGCCTCGTTCCAGACGCAAACAATTCACCCCCACCGGAAAACACCATGTCCCTGAACCCCGTCTATTCCCTGCTTGGCCGCCGACTTCGTCTCGCCGTTATTGGCGGCGGGCCGGGCTCCTTCATCGGAGCCATGCACCGTCATGCGGCGTTGCTCGACAACCGCTATGAGCTGGTTGCGGCGGCGCTGTCGTCCAACCCGGAAAAGAGCCTGCGCGCCGGACGCGAACTGGGGCTGGCGCCGGAGCGCGTCTATGCCGGGGGACTGGCGCTTATTGCCGGCGAGAAAGCACAGCCCGAGGGGGCCGACGTGATCGCCATCATGACGCCGAACGATAGCCACTTTGAACTGGCCAGCACGGCGCTCGCCCAGGGTTTCGACGTCATCTGCGACAAGCCGATGACCAACACGCTCGATGAAGCCGAGCGCCTGCATGCCGCCGCCAAAGCCAGCGGACGAATATTCTGCCTCACCCACAATTACACCGGGTACCCAATGGTGCGGCAAGCGCGTTCGATGGTCGAAGCCGGCGATCTGGGTGTGATCCGCATGGTGCAGGTGGAGTACGTGCAGGGCGGCAACGCCCAGCAAACCGATCCTTCGCCGGAGCAGAGCTGGCGCCATAACCCCGCCAAGGGCGGCCCCTCCCTGGTAATGGGCGACATCGGCACACACGCCCACAACCTGCTGCGCTTCGTCACCGGGCTGGAGGTCGCCGAAGTAGCGGCGGACCTCGGCAGCATTGTCCCCGACCGTGTAGTGCACGACTACGCCGGCGCCCTGCTGCGCCTGAGCAATGGCGCGCGCGGTAGCTTCTGGGTCACGCAGGCGGCGGCAGGCGTGGAAAACTGCCTGCGCATTCGCGTCTGCGGATCACTCGGCAGCCTGGAATGGGAGCAGGAAGTACCGCAGACTCTCAACTTCAAGCCGCTCACGGGTCCGGCGCAAGTACGCACACCCAACGGGCCGGGCACTCTGCCGCTGGCCGCGCGCTCGTCGCGCATCGTCAAGGGCCATCCCGAGGGCTTTCCGGAGGCCTTTGCCAATCTTTATTCCGACGCGGCCGAAGCCATCGCCGCGCGCCTTGCCGGTGCAACTCCCGATCCGCTCGCCCTGCACTTCCCCAATTCCCGCGATGGACTGCTCGGGGTTCGCTTCGTCGCCGCCGTCGTGCAATCAAGCGCGGCGAACGGGGCTTGGGTGAAGCTGGATAACAGCGCAGTGTAAGGGTGTAGCGTCAGCGCCCGCGCACGCGGCGCTGCGCATCGCGGGCATGGGGCAGCCAGCCGTGCCAGTGCCAGCGCGCCATCATCAGCAGGCCACGCACCCACTCGTCGGCGGCGTAAGCGATGAAGATACCGGGCAAGCCGAAGGTTCTGCCCAGCATATAGGAGCCCACACCCAGCACCAGGACGTACGACCCGACGCTGGCGACCACCGGGTAGATCGCGTCACCCGTGGCGCGTAGCGCGCCGGTTACGATCAGGTTGAACACGCGCCCGGTTTCCAGCGCCACCGCAATCCACAGCAGGGTTTGTGCCGCATCAATCACCGCCGGGTCTTTGGTGAACATGCGCATCAGCCAGTGCGCGGCCAGCGCCGCCGCCACCGCCATGGTGCCCGAGGCGAGCAAGCCGTTGCGCACGCCTTTGCTCACCAGTTCATGCGCCTGACGGAAGTGCCCGGCTCCCACCAGACGGCCAACCATGATTTCGCAGGCCCAGCCAATCGCCAGACTGATCAGCAGGACATAGCGCAGCAATTGCAGGGTGTAGGAGTGGGTCGCCAAAGCCACCACGCCCAGCCGCGCCGCGGTGGCCAGCGACACCATGAACGCCGCCCGGTAACCCAGTTCGCCGGTAGCCCCCGGGACACCGATACGCAACACGGGCGCCAATACAGCGGGCTGGAGCACCCACCAGTGACGCAAGGTAGGCACCAGAGCCATACGCTTGCGCCACAGCATCAGGTGCAAAAACAAGCCGATCGCCCGGCTGGCCAGCAGCGCCACAGCAAAACCGTAAAGTCCCAGCCCGTCCCAATTACCCACACCCAGCATCAATGGCACGGCCATCGCCAGGTGGCTGCAATGCATGGCGATCATCACCCGCAGTGACGCGCGCACATGCAGGTGAGCACGCAGAATGGCCGCCATGGTCAGGTTGTAGCCATCGAGCAAGGCGGCAGGTGCCAGCAGTTGCAGGTAGGGCGACGCCAGCGGCAGAATCTCTTCCGGAACGTTAAGCACATCCAGGATCAGGTCGTTGCCCAGCAGCAAAAAAGCCACGACGGCCAATCCGGCCCAGGTACAGGCCCCCAGGCCGGCCAGCGCCGTCGCCCGTGCGGTGTCTTTCTGTTGCCCGCCAAGAAGCTGCGTAATGACCACGCCCATGCCGATGGCCAGCACGCGAAAAATCACATACAGCGATTCGAGCACCTGATTGGATAGTCCCAGGGTGCCGGCGGCGCCGTCAGAAGTGTGTGATGCCAGCCATAGACCAATTATGGCGACGGTATATCCCAGCAAAAACTCACCCAGAATAGGTCCGGCAATAGCGTTGAGACGAGGTCGAGCAGGGAAATCCATGGAAGCTTTGAGGGTGAGATGAGATGGGCGGTGGCAAGTATCCGTGGAGCCTCCGGCTGTGTCAAACGCCCGATCGACTTGACAACAATAATCGCGGTTTATTTTGGGCATCCGTATTTCGTGGTTTATATCCGGTAGGGATGCTGCATGGCAACATGCCAATTCCAATGTGCAATCTTGTTCGGTTCGCCTTGACGGTCTCGGTTCGACCCGTTGCGGTCAGAGAGCTTTCTCTAGAGCGGCCGGTCAGCCCGACCCGGTTTCTTCGAACTGGAATGCTCCGAAGCAGACGTTGGCAACCCCGCCCAACCGGCCATGATCAGCCACTGGATTTTCTTTCCCATAGCGGTCACTCACGAAGCGGTCATTGGCCCGCAGTTGTTTGAATTATTGGTTTCAACGTCGGCTGTGCACGTATTGCATGTATCCTGTAGGGCTACTCGAATCATTCGTGCGTTGTCGGTCTCTTCCCGATATCCCAGCTTAGAAAGCGGAAATGATGGTCGCGGCAACTGGCAAGGCAATCGTGCGACGGGGCGTTCGACCCGCCTCGGTACGCACCCTCCTGCTCCGGCTGATGCTGGCTTGTCTGCTGCCCGGCATGCTCGGCGCCACAGCCATTCTCTATTACGCCTACCTCAACGAGCGTGCTCAACTAGCGCAGAATACGAATCAGACCACGCGCGCCCTGATGCAAGCGGTGGATGCTGAGTTTGGCCGGATTCAATCGCTGACG
Source organism: Rhodocyclaceae bacterium (assembly GCA_031398685.1). Taxonomy (GTDB): domain Bacteria; phylum Pseudomonadota; class Gammaproteobacteria; order Burkholderiales; family Rhodocyclaceae; genus Propionivibrio. The sequence goes on from JANNNT010000737.1 coordinate 4,099, forward strand.
CAGGCGCTGGCGATGTCTGAGCATTTGGCCAAGAACGATTTGGCGGCGTTTCATGCGCAGGCCTTGGCACTCGTGCAACTCACCAAATACGACAACAATTTTGTGCTCTCTGATGCCACGGGCCAGCAACTGGTCAATACACTGCGTCCGTACCCTGGCAAGTTGCCGCTTCGCAGTGAGCTGGAAACGGTGCACCATGTATTTAACACGGGGCAGCCCGCAATTTCTGGTCTTCTCTTGGGCCCCGTGCGGCAAACCCGGGTCATTTCGCTAGAGGTGCCCGTATGGAAAGAGGGCCGCGTTCACTATGCGCTGAATTTCACCACTATCCCGGCTGCGTTCCTCAGCGAGATTTTGAAGAAGCAGCAGTTACCCCCGGATTGGGTGGTGGCCTTTTTCGATAAAGAGGGAAAGATTGCGCATCGCTCGCATGAAGCGGAGCGCTTCATCGGACAGAACGGTCCTCCTGGTCTGTTGGCGCGCATGGCGGAAGTCAACGAGGACATGGTCGAGACCAATATTACCCTGGAAGGCATTCGTGTGACTTCTGTCTTCAGTCGTTCGGTCGCTTCGAACTGGTCCATCGCCATCGGCATTCCCACGCAGACATTCACCGCACAGCTACACCGACGCTTTCTCTGGCTGGCGGCCGCGATTGCCGGCCTGCTTGGCGCGGGAACTTTCGTGTCGCTGGCGCTGGCCAAACGCATCGGCGGGTCCGTGCAAGCGTTGCGGGAACCGGCGCTGGCGCTGGGTAATGCCGAGCCGGTATCGGTACCGCTCCTCTACCTGGAGGAAGCCAACGAAGTTGGCGCAGCGCTAGCCACGGCCTCGAATCTCCTGCGGCGAGCCGAGACGCTGCGTCTTGCAAGTGACGCCAAGCTCACCGCCACGACACATCGCCTGGACGCGCACCTTCGTAATTCCCCCTTGGCCATTATCGAATTTGACCGCGATTTTCATGTGCAGCGCTGGTCTGCGGAAGCGGAACGTCTTTTCGGCTGGGCAGAAGAGACCATATTGGGGCGGTCCAAGTTCGACATGCACTGGGTGTATGAGAACGATACTGAGCAGGTGCAACGGTCCCGGGCAGAATTGCACGCCGGTGCCTGCCACAGCAACATCTGCTGCAATCGTAACTACCGCCAGGACGGCACCGTCATCGACTGCGAGTGGTACAACTCGGCACTGCACGACCAGGATGGCAACCTGGTTTCCATCCTGTCGCAAGTCCTCGACGTCAGCGAACGCAAACGGGCGGTGGCGGATTTGCAGGCCGCGGTGGCCGCTGCCGAGCGCGCCAACAACGCCAAGTCGCGTTTCCTGGCAGCCGCCAGCCATGACTTGAGGCAACCGCTGACGGCACTCAGCCTTTACGTCAATATACTGAAAAGCAAGGTCGCTCCGGCTGACAAGAGGCTGGTGACTCAATTGACGGAGTGTGTCGACAGCCTGAGCGAGCTGCTCACCGATTTGCTCGACCTCAGCAAACTCGAAGCCGGGGTGGTCACGCCGAACGTCAGCGACTTTTCCATCGCCGCGACGCTGAACAGCCTGAAATCTGTCCATGCCATGGAAGCCGAGGTCAAAGGGTTGCAACTCCGCTGCCGCCCGACGCACCTGACGGGGCGCACCGACCCGGTCCTCTTTCAGCGCATCGTCGGCAATCTGATGCACAACGCCATCCGCTATACCGAACACGGCGGCGTACTGGTGGCTTGCCGGCAGCGGCAGGGTAAGACGTGGCTCGAGGTCTGCGACACCGGCATCGGCATCCCGTCCGACCAGATGGAGGAGATTTTCGAGGAGTTTAGGCAACTGGGCGACCAGGCGCGCAATAACGGCAGCGGGCTGGGGCTGGCCATCGTCGCCAAGACGGCGGCTCTGCTCCGACTCGAAGTCAGCGTGCGCTCCCGGCCGGGGCGCGGCTCGGTATTCGTCATCGAATTGCCGCTTGGACAGTCGGCAGCAACCAGCCCCGCACCGCTCCCAGTTGAAGCCATGCCCCTGCAGATTGCCTTGGTTGAAGACAATGCCCTGGTGCGCAATGCGCTGACCGAAAGCCTGCAGATGATGGGCCATCAGGTGGTCGCCGCCGCCAGCCAGGACGCGCTGTTCGCCGCCCTCAACACTTGGTCGCCGGACGTCGTCATTTCCGATTATCGGCTGGCCCGGGGCAAGACTGGATTTGACGTTATCAAGGCCATGCGAATGCGCTTCGGCCCCGAATTGCCGGCCATACTGATTACTGGCGACACTGCGCCGACGCTAATGCGCAGCATGACCGACCGCGGCATCACCGTGTTCCATAAGCCCATCGAGCTTGATGCCTTGCAGGCCTGTCTCGAAGTTCTGACAGGCCAGGTGGCATGAAGGCCAAGGGACCGCATCGCTGACCGGGGCATGCACTTTTCGGTCTCGGCAGCAGGTACAGACTGTCACACAAACCACTAACTTTGAACCACAGCTTGGGCCAACTGAGAGACGAAGGTACTTAGAGGGAGAACGGGAGCTACGTGACTGGAGCAGCCATCTGAATGGCAGGTTTGTGGGGACTGCGACCGGCAGCAAATGGCCGACTTGAGCCAGATCAGATTTCAACTTGCTCGCAAAATACCGGTCATTCAATAGGCGTCTCCGGACGCCTTAATTATTTAAATTGGATGCCTGCCTCGACCGTCGGCTCATGGCCGTACCCAGCCAGTCAACTCGCCAGCGCCAAGACTGCCACATCAGTTGGTGCGCTGCACAACGAAAAATCAACCACGAAATACGGATACCCTTTATTTCTTACTGTCTTCCGGACCCACGATATTCGACCAAATTTCGGTGCATCACGACTTGCTTCATACCTACTTCTGCCTAATTTTGTTTGATGTCCGGTATTGTCTAATTAAAGTTTAGGGGCCTAAGATAGACAAAGCTGTAGAAAGAAATCAAATCGCATGAACGGTCAGGCAACAGGAGGATAAGCAACGATGCTTCGCTGGGACGATCTCTCATCCGCAGAACTGTCGGTGCTGGAAACCCTGTTCTGGTCGTCCGGCATTTCGCGTTCAGAACTGGCTGAACAATCCGGATTTTCGCGCAGCAAGGCCAATTCGGCCGTCGCCGCGCTGGTCGAGCGCGGCATGCTTGATGAAACGGGGCCGCAGGCCTCGTCGGGCGGGCGCCGCCCGGAAAACCTGCACCTTTCTCCCAGCATGGGTGTTCTGGCCGCGATCAATCTGGGAGCCTCCAGCATCGACGTGGCCCTGTTCGCGCCCGACCTGACGGAGCTCGCCTATCACGCCGAACCCATTGAGGTGCGCGACGGGCCGGGCCTCGTCCTGCCCCGCGTACGCGAGATCCTGCGCGATCTGCGCAAGCGCTGCGGCATTCGTAGCGAGCACGTGATCGGCATCGGCATGGGCGTCCCGGGGCCGGTCGAGTTTGGCAGCGGCTTGCTGGTGGCGCCACCGATCATGCCCGGCTGGGAAGGTTTCTCCATTCGCGACTACCTGCGCGAGGAATACCATGCGCCCGTCTTCATCGACAACGATGTAAACGTCATGGCCATGGGCGAGCTGTGGCGCCTGCATCGCAAACTGCCCAATTTCATCGTTGTAAAGATCGGCACCGGAATCGGCTGCGGCATCGTCTGCAATGGCATGATCTACCGTGGTACCAACGGTTCGGCGGGCGATGTGGGTCATATCTGCGTCGATCCGACAGGCGAACGCTGTCACTGCGGCAACCAGGGCTGCGTCGAAGTCATGGCCGCCGGCCCGGCCATCGCCCGCATGGCAACAGAGGCGGCGAACGCCGGCAAAAGCGCACTGCTGGCCCAGGTCCTGGCGAACAACGGTCTCATCACCCCGGAAGATGTGGGCCAGGCCAGCCGCGCGGGCGATGTGGCGTCCAACGCCATCATCAAGCTTTCGGGCAAGCTCATCGGGCAGATGCTGGCTTCGGCAGTGAATTTCTTCAATCCCTCGCATGTGTTCATTGGCGGTGGCATCTCGCACATCGGCCCGTTGTTCCTGGCGTCGATCCGCCAGAGCGTGTACCAGCGTTCGCTGCCGCTGTCCACACGCCACCTGGAGATCCTCTATGCCCCCCTTGGCGACCGTGCCGGGGCGATCGGCTGTGCCGCCATGGCCCTGCAGGAAACGATGCGCGTACGCGGAGTGCTGGCATGAGTCTGGCCGTGCAATTCCGTTCGGTCAGCAAGAGCTTCGGTCTGGTCGAAGTGCTGCACGGCGTCAGTTTTGCCCTGGAGCCGGGGAAAGTCATCGGCTTGCTGGGCGAAAACGGCGCGGGCAAATCGACGCTGGTAAAAATCCTCTCCGGCTACGAACAGGCGAGCGAAGGCGATTTCACGATCAACGGGGTGCCGCATCGTTTCGCCAGTTCGCGCGAGGCCGAGCACGAGGGCGTCGTCCTGATTCACCAGGAGTTCAATCTGGCCGATCATCTGAGCATCGCCCAGAACATATTCCTTGGCCACGAGCGCCTGCAAGGCTGGTTCCTCGATGATCGCAGCATGAATGCCGCGGCGCTGGCGGCGATGCAGCGGGTGGGCCTGGTGGCCAGCCCCGAAACGAAAGTGCGCGACCTGATCGTTGCCGAAAAGCAGCTGGTGGAAATCGCCAAAGCGGTTTCGCGCAATGCGCGACTATTGGTCATGGACGAGCCGACCGCGACGCTGACGCCGACCGAAACCGAGCGCCTGTTCGCGCTGATTGCCCAGCTCAAGGCTCAGGGCGTGAGCATAATTTACATTTCGCACAAGCTTGACGAAGTGGAACGGGTGACCGACGAAGTTGTGGTCATGCGCGACGGGTGCTTCGTGGCGCGCGCGCCAACGCGCGAAACCACCCGTCAGCAGATGGCCAACCTGATGGTCGGGCGCGATGTGTCCGACATGTATCCGCCCAAGGACGTGCCGCCACTTGCACCGCCGATGCTCAAGGTCAGCGGGCTGAGCGTTCCCGGCTGGGCACAGGAGGTGAGCTTCGAGGTTCGCCCCGGCGAAATCCTCGGTTTTGCGGGTCTGGTCGGTGCCGGTCGCACGGAGCTGTTCGAAGGGCTGCTCGGCCTGCGCCCGCGCAGCGCCGGGCAGATCGAGATTGCCGGCAAGATCGTCGATCTGCGCAGTCCGCGCCAGGGTGTGCGTCATGGCATCGCCTATCTTTCGGAAGACCGCAAGGGCAAAGGCCTGCACGTCAACCTCGGGCTGCGCGAAAACCTGACCCTGCTGACCCTGGAGCGTTACGCCCACCCCTTGCTCGATCACCAGGCCGAGCGCCGTGCGCTACGGGTGAAAGTGGACGAATTCGGCATCCGTACCGGCGACCTCGACAATCGCGCCGCTTCGCTCTCCGGCGGCAATCAGCAGAAGCTGGCGCTGGCGAAGTTTCTGCATTCGGATCCGAAAATAATCGTTCTCGACGAACCGACGCGTGGTGTCGATGTGGGCGCCAAACGCGACATCTATTTCCTGATCCAGCGCCTCGCCCGTGAAGGTCGCGGTGTCGTCGTCGTGTCATCCGAACTCGTGGAACTGATCGGCCTGTGCCATCGCGTCGTCGTGATGCGTGCCGGCCGGGTGCAGACCACCCTTGCCGCCGACCAGCTAACCGAAGAGGAGTTGATTGCTCATGCCACCGGAACCCACTAGCGCCGCCCCATCGGGTCAGGAACGGGGCAGCGCAAAAAGCCTGTCGCGCCGCATTCAGGAACTGGGACCAATGGTGGGCCTGGTTCTGCTGTGCATCGCAGGAACCGCGCTGAACCCCGATTTTGCCACCACCGACAACGTTCTGAACGTGCTCACCCGCACGGCCTTCATCGGCATCATCGCCGTGGGGATGACCTTCGTGATCATCTCCGGCGGCATCGATCTGTCGGTCGGATCGATGGCCGCACTGATTGCCGGCAGCATGATCCTGCTGATGAACAACCTCGGCACCTCGGTCGAGTCGCCCTATCTGGTGGTGAGCATCGGCATTGCCTTTGCCCTGCTGCTCGGTGCGCTGTTCGGGCTGGCGCACGGCCTGCTCATCAC
>JANNNT010000033.1:0-8690 GCA_031398685.1 Rhodocyclaceae bacterium
ACAAAAACAAAAAACGCCATATAATCATGGCGTTTTTTGTTTATTGCTGGCGGAGACGGAGGGATTCGAACCCTCGATTCAGGTTTGTGCCCGAATGCTCCCTTAGCAGGGGAGTGCCTTCGACCTCTCGGCCACGTCTCCGGAAGGGCGCGATGATAGCCTTTCCATCTCGCCCGGTCAAACCAAAAGAGTAATCAATCGGCCTTTTCGAGTCCGAATGCTTTGTGTAACACGCGCACAGCCAATTCGAGATACTTTTCCTCGATAACGACGGAAATCTTGATTTCGGAGGTGGAAATCATTTGAATGTTGATTCCCTCAGCGCCCAATGCCCTGAACATCTTGCTGGCAACTCCCGGATGGGAACGCATGCCGACACCGACCGCCGAAACCTTGCAGATCCTGTTATCACCAATAACGCCACGGGCATTCATCGTGGCGGCGATCCCCTTGAGCATCTCCTCTGCCTTACTGTAATCGCCGCGATTGACCGTGAACGAGAAATCGGTGGCGCCATCATGACCAACGTTCTGAATGATCATGTCAACGTCGACGTTGGCCTCGGCAATCGGCCCCAGAATCTTGTAGGCGATTCCCGGCAGATCGGGAACGCCGAGCACGGTGAGTTTGGCTTCGTCGCGGTTGAAGGCGATTCCGGAGATGATCGGTTGTTCCATTTGGTTGTCTTCCTCAACAGTAATCAGTGTGCCTTCACCTTCATCCTCGAAGCTGGAAAGCACACGCAGTTTGACTTTATATTTGCCAGCGAACTCGACCGAGCGGATCTGCAGAACCTTTGAGCCCAGACTGGCCATTTCCAGCATTTCTTCGAAGGTAATGGTGTCGAGTTTGCGCGCTTCGGGCACGACACGCGGGTCAGTGGTATAGACGCCATCGACATCCGTATAGATTTGGCATTCGTCAGCCTTCAAGGCGGCGGCCAGCGCTACGGCCGACGTATCAGAACCGCCACGACCCAGCGTCGTGATGTTGCCGTCTTCGTCCGCCCCCTGGAAACCGGCGACAACCACAACATTGCCATCGGCCAGATCCTTACGAATTTTTTCGTCGTCGATTTGCAGAATGCGGGCTTTGGTGAAGGTACTATCGGTCAGCACGCGTACCTGAGGCCCGGTATAGCTTTTCGCCTTGAGGCCTTCCTCGTGCATGGCCATGGCCAGCAGTCCAATAGTGACCTGTTCTCCGGTCGAAGCAATGACGTCAAGCTCACGCGGATCGGGAGAAGATGAAATTGCCTTGGCCAAGGCAATCAACCGGTTGGTCTCACCTGACATCGCAGAAGGAACCACAATGATGTCATGCCCCTGCGCTTTCCACCGGGCAACACGTTTAGCCACATTTTTAATACGGTCAGTCGAGGCAACCGACGTACCGCCGAATTTCTGAACTATCAGCGCCATTAACAATCCAATGCTAGTCACGAAAAAGCATGATTTTACCTTAATGTGGGTTTGAAACGTAAGGGAAATTTCTCTCTTCTGGACGCTAAGCTGACTCAGTCACATGGTCTTTTACAATGCTACTTGCAATTCCTTATTTGGTTGTTCTATACTGAGATCGCTATTACGAAAGTCATACGCGCAAGAACATCGACCGAGGTCAAAAGAGCCTCGACTTAACTAAGTCACGCTAGCCGAACGAAAGGATCCATATGAACAGCACAAAGCCCATTGACAAAACCGAGCCCCGCGAGATTCGTCGCAAGCTCGGTCTGAATCAGCAACAATTTTGGTCAAAAATCGGCGTCACCCAAAGCGGTGGATCGCGCTACGAGAGCGGGCGCAACATGCCACGTCCGGTGCGTGAGCTGCTGCGTCTCGTACATATTGAGCAAATCGACATTCAGCGCATCAAGCGCGAAGACATGGATGTCATCGAGTATTTGAAGAGTGAAGAATCGGAACTCTTCAAGACACTTAAGAAATCGGCCAAAGCCAAGAAAAAAGCGGCCTGACCATCGCGGCAAATCAGGGGTTGGCAACAACCTCAATACCCAGCGATGAGATTCTGCTGGCAAAGCGCTGAAAACTTTCGTTCGTCAGATTTGATAGTCTTGCCGCATCAGGTTGTAATGAAGGGCGTGCCAAACCGTAGAGGTGCACGCCCTTTATCTTTGCCTTGACCGAGTCCATGAGTTCAAGGTAGGCCGTCCGCTCCACCTCACTCGTTTCATCGCCATCGATCGCAAAATAGCAGGTCTGTACCCAGGTCGGTGCCAATTCCGCACTCTGCAATAGCGACTCCCTGACTTTCTCAGGTGTCAGTCGGATGCCATTGACACGCGCCATACCGTCCTCTGTGGCACGATCCAGTTTGAACCAGACCTCTCCGCCAAGCGCACCAATAAGGGCAATTCCCCGACGCACAACCGGTTTGTGCAAGAGACTACCGTTGGTAATCAGCCGGAGTTTGAGGCTTTTTAGCAAGCCAAATTCACGTAGCACGCCGCCGACGCACTCAACGGCATCGGCAAACTCCTGTGCGCTGGTCGGCTCGCCATTCCCGGAAAAGGCGACGTCCACCAGGCGCCTTGCTTTCGGCGGAGCGTGCCTGATGAGGAAATCGCCCACAGTGGCTTCCGTCAAGAAGCGCCTCAGTTCATCTTCGAGTTGCACCAGATCAACCGGCGGCGGACCTCCGCGTGTCAGATCCGGAACCTGGCAATACACACAGGCCCAGTTGCAGGCGTTGTTCACGTTGAGATTGATACCCACCGAGACACCACCCGCCCGTCGTGACACAACGGGGTAGACATACTTCATTCCTGCACTATCCCGGCTGTGATCGCTAACATTCAGCATTCTTGGCAAACTCCATGAGGTTTTAATTCAGGCCCGGCACAACAAGGTACCCAACCTGACAATGATATAATCACCGATCGCTTTTTCCCCGAGTTTTTTCAATGCTCGTCACCCGCCGCCTTGAGTTTGATGCCGGTCATCGTATCCCTGACCACAAAAGCCAGTGCCGCCACCTGCACGGTCATCGTTATGTGCTGGAAGTCACCCTGAGCGGAGATATCATCGTTCAGGCCGGTGATCCGGCCAACGGCATGGTGATGGATTTCTCTGAAATCAAGTCACTGGCTCAACAGCATCTCGTCGACCGTTGGGACCACTCCTTTCTGGTCTATGCTGGCGACACTCAGGTCGTTGAGTTCCTAAATACGATTCCTGGCCACAAAACCGTGGTGCTCGACTGCATCCCGACGGCCGAGAACCTCGCAGAGCAAGCGTTTACGATCCTCGACAAGGCTTATCGCGACAGCTACGGAAACCACCTGCATCTCGTTCGTGTGCGCCTCTATGAAACACCAAACTGCTGGGTGGATGCGGTCCGCGAATAAAGCCGAACCACTTTTCGCCCGGCTGCCCTAGCTTCATGCATGGCCGTATCGGCCCGCTTCAGACTGTCGTCCTGGTTGGCTTCATGATTGATAAAGGAGCGACTCGTGGCCGTACTACAGGCAATGCCTAAACGACAGCAGCTATCATGAAGGAGCGGGCTTCGAATCGGTGCTCGTGGTCGTCGGCAAATTGAGTTTCCAGACAGCCGGGCAGCGGTTATCATCGGTTCTTGGCTTAGGGCCATGCGATCGGGTATTGATGATCGCGCATTCAGTCGGCACGCGAAAGCCAAAAAACAAAAAGGCCACTCCGAGGAATGACCTAGCTCATTGATTTTACTGGTGCCCCCGCGCGGAATCGAACCACGACCTGATGATTACAAATCAACTGCACGACCTTCATGCTACGGGGGCAGACCTGACGGTCGAGGCGCGCATTATAGCCGAAGCTGAAGGCGACAACATCCGGGCAAACGAATTCCTGTTTTGAACACACGCTATCTAAACCGCTAAAGACCATGGCAACACTCTCGAACCCCTCAGAAATCGCCCGCGAAACACTGAAGCAGTTGATGTCACGGCGCATGGCACCGTCGCCTAACAACTACCTCGCCATTTACAACGAAATTGCCGGAATTTCCGACAAGACTGCTGACGTTTTCCCGGAGCGCGAACTCAAGGCGCTCCTGCAATCACTTCCCAGGGAAACCAGAGCGCAACAAGGACTATCACGCCAACTTGATCAGGCGCTCAAGGGCGGTAACTGGGAGGATTACCGCAGACCCCTCGTCGACTTCATCAAGGAACACAGCGCCGAATCCCAACTGGGATGGGGCGAATTGATCGTCGAGTTATTGCGCCAGTGGGAAGCCAAACAGAGCGGCTTGACCCCGGCACGCAAACGCGAATCGCTTGACCGCGTCCTGGCGGCCGGCTCCAAAAACAACGAGCTTCTGTACAGTCGACTGCAAAGTCTGACCAAATCGTGGTCAGTCAACGAGGCCATACCACAGGATATCGAGCTGGCCGAGGCCACTGAACATGCCCCAGCAGACGCTCCCGCTCACGCACCGACAGCGCCTGTAGCTTCAGCAACACCGGTCAGTCGCGCCAGTGAGTTGCTACCCGAACTGCGCGACCTGTTCGCTTACACGCTGGAAGTTGCCGTTGTTACTCAACTTGCCGACGAGCCTGAACTGGCCACTGCGGTGCGCGCCATCGCCACGTCAGTACGTAGCGCCAACACCCTGCAAGCCATGCAGGAGATGCTGGTCGCCATCAAGCGACTGGCTTTCCGTCTGGAGTTTTTGGCCGAGGATCGCAACGAGTTGCGCGCCGGGTTGCTCAAACTACTGCAACTCATGGTCGACAATGTCAGCGAACTTGTCGTCGATGATCACTGGCTGAGCGGGCAGATCGACGTTGTGCGTGACATTGTCACCCGCCCCATGAATCTGCGCTCCATCAACGATGCTGAGCACCGCCTCAAGGAAGTCATCTTCAAGCAGAGCCAGCTCAAGCGTAGCCTGATGGATGCCAAGGAGGCACTCAAACAGATGCTGGCCGGATTCGTCGATCACCTCTCCGAGTTTGCCGACTCCACCTCGGATTACCACGACAAGATCGAAATCTGCGTCGAAAAGATCAGCAAGGCTGACGACATCACCCAACTGGAAGACGTACTCGCCGAAGTCATCAGTGAAACCCGGATCATCCAGATCAACGCCCAGCGTTCGCGGGACGACCTGCGTGCCTCGAAGCAGCGGGTTGAAGAAGCTGACAAACGTATCAATGAACTGCAAGGCGAACTCGACAAGGCCAGCTCGCTGGTGCGCCACGACCAGCTCACCGGCGCACTCAATCGTCGCGGCCTCGAAGAAGCCTTTGAAAGCGAAGTGTCCCGCTCGCGACGCAGGAATTCCCCGCTCTGCATGGCCTTGCTCGATATCGACAACTTCAAGAAACTCAACGACACTCTCGGCCACGACGCTGGCGACGGCGCGCTCATCCATCTGGTCACCGTCATCCGGGAGACGCTCAGGCCACAGGACACGCTGGCACGATTTGGCGGCGAAGAGTTCATCATCATCCTGCCTGAAACACCGATAGACGACGCCAAAAAAGCGCTTGTTCGCCTGCAACGGGAGCTCACCAAGCGCTTTTTCCTCAACGACAATGAAAAGGTACTGATCACCTTCAGTGCCGGCCTGACCGATTTTCGTAGCGACGACACACAGGCCGCGGTTACGAAACGCGCCGACGAAGCGATGTACGCGGCCAAACAGGCCGGAAAAAATCGGGTAGTCACCGGGTAGCAGGTCGTCAACATTCATGCGCGAAGCACCCCGTCACACCAAGAAAATTAAATGGCTTTCTGGGTGTGACTGGGTGTCCTCCGTGGCTTGGTGGTAACGTTCTTGTCGTTGCCTTTCAGCGCGACCGCTTTCTAGGTTCCATTCGTACCCCTGCCTGATTCCAGGAAACCGGCCCAATCAACACACCCTGAAGACTGCGGACTCCGTAATTCCCGCCGATTTCTGCGGTTTCCCTGCTGCAAATCAGCGAGATCGACACTGCCGGGCTGCAACTGCTCCTGCTGCTCAAGAAAGAGGCGCAACGCACCCACAAACGGGTAGCTATCGTCGTCCACAGTCAGGCGGTGCGTTCCATGATCGACTTCTGCAACCTGGCCACCGAGCTGGGCGACCCATTGGTGATACCTGCGGCCGAAACATCCTGACAAACGAAAGCCGGGAGAGAAGAACCTGGATGAACTGTGCAGCGTTTATATTCAGGAAAGCCGGGAGCAACTCGCCGAAATGGAAGCCGGACTGCTGCGCCTTGAGCTAAATCCGGATGATCAGGACAACATCAATGGGATCTTCCGCGCGGCGCACCCCATCAAGGGTGGGGCCGGAGTTGTCGAGTGCGACTTCATCGTGGCCTTTACGCACCGTGTCGAAAACCTGCTTGATTCCTTGCGCAACAGCGACCCGGCCGTCACCGGCCCGATCTCCACGCTGCTTCTCGAATGCTCCGACCACATGGGCCATCTGGTGGACATACTGGCCGCACAAAAACTGGAACCCGACTCCGATCTGCTCGCACACGGCAACACGCTGACCTTGCGCCTGAAGGAGATTCTTGAGGCCATGGAAAGCGCAGCGGCGGGCTCCGGCCTCGCGGTGCACGATGAAGTTGACGAGCTCAAAAGCTCCGGTGGCGGCGTCGTCAATACCGACAGCTGGCACATCTCCGTACGCTTTGGTTGCAACGTTCTGCGCGGCGGCGTGGACCCGCTCTCCTTCATCCGCTACCTCGCCGGCCTGGGCGAAATCATCGGCATCGAGGCTATTGCCGACGCCATTCCATGCGCCGATGAGATGGACCCCGAATCCTGCTACATGGGCTTCGAGATTCGCTTGCAGACCAAATCGTCGAAGGCCGACATCGGGCGCGTTTTCGATTTTGTGCGCGACGAATGCGATCTGCGCATTCTTCCGCCACACAGCAATGCGGCCGAAAGCATCGTCGTCGTCCAGTTCGGTGGGCAACGTGCCGGCATCGTCGTCGATCAGTTGATGGGCGAATTCCAGACCGTCATCAAACCGCTCGGCCGCATGTTTTCCCAACCTGCGCGGCATCGGCGGTTCGACCATTCTGGACAGCGGAGAAGTGGCACTGATCCTGGACGTTGCAGCGCTGGTGAATAGCGTCACTCGCCACGAGGAGAATCGCTTGCTGCCACACCGTCACACCGCATCGTTTTCAGCACTGGCAAGCAACTCATCAGCAGTCCAATCGGGGAGGTAAATCATGTCCAAGAATCTCAAAACCGGCGTCCGGCTCGGGCTAGGCTTTGGCTTGGCACTCGTGTTCCTGCTGATCATTGCCTCACTTGTTTTCGTACGTGTCAGCTGGCTCAACCGACGACTCTGCTGAACGTGCCAAGAACATAATTCTCGCGCTTTCGATCGACGCCATCATTGCGGCCATCGGGTTTGCCATCTGGGTCACACTCTCAATCACCGCGCCCATCGGCAAAGCCGTTGACGCCGCCATGCGTCTGGCCGATGGCGGCCTTACGGTCAAGCTCGATTCCGACAGCAAGGACGAAGTCGGGATGTTGATGAGCGCCCTGTAGAACATGATCGGCAAGCTGAACAACTGCAGCAAACCATGACCTTCTTCCAGCTCGCCTAAATCTGCAGGAGAATGGATAATGTTCCACGACACATTTTTTGGATACCCGACTACAAGGCAGGCCCGGCAATAATTTCAGCCGGATATCGTTGGAGAAACGTATGAACCTGGCCGCTACAGCCCCACCGCACGAAGATCGCCATTCGGTGCGCCCAGGAGAGGCTTGCGAACGTAGCTCATTGCTCGGGCCCAACCTGACGGCGGGCGCTGCGCTTGCCCAACCCCACCGCCGCCGTTCCACCGATGACGAAATCATCCTGATCGTCGACGATTCGCCCGACAACCTGAGCGTGCTGGGCGAATTGCTCCAGAGCGCCGGTTATCGGGTCAAAGTGGCCAACTCCGGCCACGTTGCACTGCATCTTGCCGGACAGCAACCGGTGCCGTCGCTGATCCTGCTCGACATCATGATGCCGGACATGGATGGTCACGAGGTGTTGCGGCAATTGCGCAGCAATATCGACACGCGTGAAATGCCGGTCATTTTCCTTACCGCTCACGACGACGACGAAGATGAGGAGCGCGCCTTCGGCAATGGCATTGCCGACTACATCCTCAAGCCGATCAAACCCTCCGTCGTCCTTGCCCGCGTACGCAGCCAGTTGCTCTTGAGGCACGCCCGCCTTTGGTTGCAGGACCAGAACCTTGCGCTTGAAGCCGAAATAGCACGCCGCATGCGCGAGAATGAGCTAATTCAGGCGGTCAGCATCCGCGCTCTGGCGCACCTCGCCGAAACCCGTGACAACGAGACCGGCAACCACATCCAGCGGACCCAGAGCTATGTTCGCCTGCTGGCATCTCGCCTGGCAAATCACCCGCGCTTTGCCGCGACGCTCAGCACCAAGTACATTGATATCCTGGCGCGTTCCGCGCCCCTCCACGATATCGGCAAGGTCGGCATCCCCGACCACATCCTGCTCAAGCCGGGCAAGCTGACGCCGGAGGAATGGGCGGTCATGAAAACCCACACCGTGCTGGGCAGCGAGGCCATCAGCCTGGCCGAACGTGACATTGATACTTCGGTCGAGTTTCTGTCGCAAGCCAAGGAAATCGTGCGCTGGCATCACGAGCGCTGGGACGGCAGCGGCCACCCCGACGGCCTGGCTGGCGAGGCCATCCC
>JANNNT010000034.1:0-3278 GCA_031398685.1 Rhodocyclaceae bacterium
CATGTCGGCCAGATAACTGCGCACCTTGGCGTTGTGCGGCAGGACATTGCTGACGACGTAGAACTGCTTGCCGCCGGCGTGCGCTTCGCCGATCGCGCTGCCCAGGGTTTCCAGATTGCCGAATTCGTTGTTGCGCACGCGCAGGCTGTAGCGCGGCTGGCCGGCATAAACAGCGTCAGCGCCGAACGCAAAAGCGGTGCGCATCATGAGCAGCGAACCGGCGGGGGCAAGCAGCTCGGAAGTAAGTAATACGGGAGCGGCGGGCATGGAAGAGAACCGGTAGAATGCGGGGAATCCGCAATTTTAACCGTATTTCACCGATCGCCTTCCCATGTCCGAAGATATCCTGATCAACTTCACACCGCAGGAAACACGCGTCGCCGTCATGTACCAGGGCGTCGTGCAGGAACTGCATATTGAACGCACCGCCAGCCGCGGGCTGGTCGGAAACGTCTACGTCGGACGCGTTGTTCGCGTCCTGCCCGGAATGCAATCGGCATTTATTGACGTCGGCCTGGAACGAACGGCGTTCCTGCACGTTGCCGACATCTGGGAACCCCGTCACAACGGCGATCCGGTACGCCCCATCGAACGCATCCTGTTCGAGGGGCAGAGCATCGTCGTGCAGGTCATCAAGGACCCGATCGGCACCAAGGGCGCGCGCCTGTCCACCCAGATGTCGGTGGCCGGGCGGATGCTCGTTTACCTGCCGCAGGAAAAGCACATCGGGATTTCGCAGCGCATCGAAAGTGAAACCGAGCGCGAAGCGCTGCGCGAAAAAGTCACGCGCCTGGTGCCGGCCGACGAACAAGGCGGCTTCATCGTGCGGACGATGGCCGAAGGAGCCACGGAAGAAACGCTGACCAACGATATTGAATATCTGCGCAAGATCTGGCACGACATCAAGGCGCAGTCGAAAACCGTGGCTCCCCCCGGATTGCTTTATCAGGAGTTGCTGCTCGGCCAGCGCGTGCTGCGTGATTTTGTCAATCCGGAAACCATGAGCATCGTGATCGACTCGCGGGAGAATTTCCAGAAGCTGACGGCCTTTGCCGCAGAATACACACCGACGGTGGCGCCCTTGCTCATCCATTACGTCGGAGAGCGTCCGCTGTTTGATCTGCACGGCGTGGAAGATGAAATCCAGAAAGCGCTGGCACGCCGTGTCGATCTCAAATCCGGGGGCTATCTGATCATCGATCAGACCGAAGCCATGACGACGATCGACGTCAATACGGGGGGCTTTGTCGGTGTGCGCAACTTCGACGACACGGTGTTCAAGACCAACCTTGAAGCGGCGCAGACCATCGCCCGCCAGCTGCGCCTGCGCAATCTCGGCGGCATCATCATCACCGACTTCATCGACATGGATAGCGAGGAACACAAGGCCGCCGTGCTCGCCGAATTCAACAAGGCGCTGTCACGCGACTACACGCGGCTGACGGTCAATGGTTTTACCGCGCTGGGGCTGGTCGAGATGACGCGCAAGCGCACGCGGGAATCGCTGGCACACGTGCTGTGCGAAGAGTGCCCAACCTGCGGCGGTCGTGGCGAAGTCAAGACGGCGCGCACGGTGTGCTACGAGATTTTGCGCGAGCTGCTGCGCGAGGCCCGCCAGTTCAACGCCCGCGAGCTTCGCGTGCTCGCCAGCGTTTCGGTGATCGACGTTTTTCTCGATGAGGAGTCGCAGGGCCTGGCCATGCTCTCCGATTTTATCGGCAAACCGATTTCGCTCAAGGCCGAGCCCAGTTACGTGCAGGAACAATACGACATCGTATTGATGTGAACGACAGGACGGCTACACTGTGGTGCGTTGAGGTTTTTTCGGGTGATAACAAATGAAAACCAATTTGCCGATTACTCAAACCGAAGCCGGGTTTTCGAAGGTCCACTGCATCGCTTTACGAACCGACTTCAAGGTGATTGGAGGCTGACCCATGCAAACCTTTGTCTGGGGTGAGGAGTTTTATACCGGCATCGACGAGATCGATGAGCAGCATCACGGGCTGGTTGATCTGTTCAACCGGCTCAGTGAATCGCTGATAGAAAACGAGGGGTCGGACGAAGCGACGGTTGAACTCGTTTTCACGCAATTGATGGACTACGCAACGAATCATTTTCGTGTTGAGGAAACCATGATGCGGGAGGCCGGTGTCGATCAGCGGCACGTCACGTTTCACATCAATTTGCATATCGAGTTTACGGATCACGTGCGTGCCATGTGGGAAGCACGGGCGGCCTTGAGTAACCCCGCGGAAGTTTTTCTTGCCTACTTGACGTCCTGGCTTTGTTTGCATGTTTTGGGTACCGATCAAGCGCTGGCGCGACAGATCGGGCTAATCAACGGAGGCGAAACACCCGAACAGGCGTTCAAGCAGGAGTTGCACCGGCCGCGGGACAGGAGCGCGGAGGCCATGATCAAGGCCCTGCGCAATACCTTCCAGGTTCTGTCCCGGCTTAGTCTCGACCTGATTTCGGCGAACCGCTTTCTGGAAGAGCGGGTGGCGGCCCGAACCTCCGAGCTGGAGCACGCCAACGGGGCGCTGATTGTGGCCAACCAGAAGCTGGACGTCTATTCCAAGACCGATGGTTTGCTCGGCATCGCCAACCGGCATTTTTTTGAGACACGTTTGAACGACGAGTGGAATCATGCGATCCGCGATCAAAATCCGATCGCCCTGCTGATGATCGACGTTGATTTCTTCAAGAACTACAACGACCAGTATGGGCATCAGGCGGGCGATGTCTGCCTGCAGGCGGTGGCCAGGGCCGCCGCCGGCAAGATGGTGAGGTCGGTCGATCTGCTGGCACGTTATGGCGGAGAAGAGTTTGTCGTGATTCTGCCGCATACGGCGACGCCGGGTGCCGACAAGGTTGCACTCAGCATCTGTGAGGCGGTGTCGGCGCTGAACATCCCGCACTCGGCGTCAACTGCGGCTGATCACGTTACGGTCAGTATCGGCGTCACATCGCTTCTGCCCAGCCGGCAATCAACCCCCCGCTCAGGCGGTCGCGGCAGCGGATCAGGCGCTTTATGCCGCAAAGCAGCAGGGGCGCAACCGGGTGTGTCTGGCAGAAGCGGCGTCGTTTGTGTGATCACCAGGGGGAATTCATCTGGTTTTTGCGTGTCAGTGGAACGCGCACCTTCCTTGATGGGCAAAAACAACCCTCGCCGAGGCGATGTACATGACCCAGACCATTTCCACCCGCCCGGAATTTGACAGCCTCGTTCCCGCCATTCCATTCAGTCGCCGCAGTTTCATCGCCGAAACATCCGA
>JANNNT010000037.1:0-2350 GCA_031398685.1 Rhodocyclaceae bacterium
GCATGTCCGCGCCGCCTGGCAGCAGCGCTTTCCCAAGGCGCCGCTGGAACAGCAGCAGGTGATCCTGACCGTGCCCGCCTCCTTTGACGAAGGCGCGCGCGCGCTGACGCTGGAAGCCGCACGGCAAGCCGGCTTGCCCACTCTGCGCGTGCTCGAAGAACCGCAGGCCGCCTTTTACGACTGGCTGTTCCGCCACCAGCAGAGCCTGGCCGAGGAGCTGGCCGCAACGCGCTTGCTGCTGGTCTGCGATGTGGGCGGCGGCACGACGGATCTGACCCTGATCCAGGTTTCGATGCAGGACGGTGAGCCGGAACTGACACGAATCGGCGTCGGCAACCACCTGATGCTCGGTGGCGACAACATGGATCTCGCTCTTGCGCATCAGGTTGAATCCCGTCTGCCGGGCAGCGAGGGGCGACTGAGCGCCGCCCGTTTTTCGCAACTCACCGCCCGCTGCCGTGCCGCCAAGGAGCAGCTGCTGGCCACGGGCGCGCCGGAGACCGTGCACCTGACCCTGCTGGGAGGCGGCTCGCGGCTGATCGGCGGCGCTCGAACCGTCGAACTGAAACGCGACGAGGTGCTGCAATTGCTCGTTGATGGCTTCTTTCCTCGCGTCGCGCCGGATGAACCGATTCAGCAGCGGCGCTCGGCAATCGTCGAATTCGGCTTGCCCTATCCCGCTGATCCGGGGATTACGCGCCATGTGGCCGCCTTTCTGAAAAAGCACGCACAGGCGGCAGGACAGGCGCTGGCTGGCGCCAGCGGCGAACAACGGCTGCCGGTACCCGATACGCTGCTGTTCAATGGCGGCGTATTTCGTGCCGAGGCCCTTGCCGAGCGCCTGCAGCAGACGCTGGGCGACTGGCGCGGCGAGCCGCTACGCCTGCTGCACAACGATAATCCCGACGTCGCGGTAGCGCGCGGTGCCGTGGCCTACGCGCTGGTTCGCCAGGGGAATGGACGACGGATCGGCGGCGGATCGGCACGCAGCTACTTTCTGGTTCTCGATGATGAGAGCAAGGAGCGACGTGGCATCTGCGTATTGCCGCGCGGCACTGAAGAAGGCCATGAAATCCGGCTGACCGAGCACACCTTCACCTTGCGCCTGGGCCAGCCGGTGCGGTTTCACCTGGCCTCATCGGTGGCCGACACGCGTTATCAAGCGGGCGAAATGGCCGTCCTGAGCAGCGAGGATTTCGTTCGTCTGCCGCCGCTAGCCACCGTTGTACAACCGCTCGCCGGCAGCACCCAGCGCGATGAACGTGTACAACTGATTTGCACCATGACTGAAGTCGGCACGCTGGAGCTTCACTGCGTCAGTACCGAAGACACCCAGCGTCGCTGGTTACTCGAATTCCAGCTGCGAGGGGAAAACGCCGAGGCACCGGATTCCACTGTTGCGGCAGAGGCCCTGCCACCGGCCTTCGCCAAGGCCATTCAGTGTATAGAGACCGTTTTTGGGCCCCGCTCGCAACTGGCGGCCAACACGGATACGCGCAAGGAAGTACGGCGCTTGCGCAGCCAGCTAGAACACCTGCTCGGCAAGCGCGATACCTGGGACATGCCGTTGCTGCGTGCCCTTTTCGACGCGTTGATGCTGCGCGCCCGGCGTCGGCGCCGCTCGGCAGAACACGAACGGGCGTGGCTCAACCTCGCCGGGTTTTGTTTGCGCCCAGGCCTCGGCTACGCGCTCGACGATTGGCGGATCGAGCAATTAGGCGCCCTTCTCACGCAGGGCATCGAGTACGTCGGCGAGAGCCAGAACTGGTCGGAGTGGTGGACGCTGTGGCGACGCGCAGCGGGCGGTTTGCCGGCAGCCACCCAGGAAACGCTGCTGGCTGAACTCGAACCCTGGCTGCAGAAGGACGCCGTGAAGACACGCGGTCGCCTGTCGACCGCCATGGCCGGGAGTCACGACGACATGGTGCGCCTCGTCGCCTCGCTCGAAAGGTTGCCGATCGAGCGCAAGATCGAAGTCGGAGACAGACTCCTTGAGAACCTGCTTAAATCGTCCGAGAAAGCATTGGGCTGGTGGGTACTTGGCCGCATTGGGGCTCGGCAATCGCTCTACGGCAGCGCCCATCAGGTGGTGCCGCCCTAAGTCGCCGGCCGCTGGCTGGCAGCCGTGCTCGCCATCGACTGGAAGAAAGTCGAGCCGGCCGCCTTTGCCGCCACGCAACTCACCCGCTTGACGGGGGACCGATCGCGCGATCTGCCGGACACTCTGCGCGATCATGTACTGGCACGTTTGAGTGCGATCAATGCCAGCGCCACCTGGATAGAGCAAATCAGAACCGTGGTCGAACTCGACAAGGACGACGAACGACGCGCTTTCGGCGAGGCCTTGCCG
>JANNNT010000067.1:0-5897 GCA_031398685.1 Rhodocyclaceae bacterium
CATCCAATCGCACGGACGCATCCTCGATCCAGCGCCCCTGCGCATCCAGCATCAACGGAAAACAGTTGCGCAAAAGCGAGGATTTCTTCCACCCTTCCGGCACACCATGCGCCTTGAGCTTTCTCACTACGCCCTTGCGTGAAAGGCTTACCGCCTGCAGGTACCACTGTTTAGCCTGGGTGAAATCCGGTATCGCCACCGGGTCAAAGCCGTTCTCCGACGATATCGGAATAGCAACGGCGGAGTCCTCGCCAAGCCGGGTCTGGGCCGTGAGCGTTTTATGCACACCGGGTTGATCCTCGTCGTAAAGAATGAATCTCGCCGGGTCATTCCACGATGCGTCGTCGGGTAGGCCAATGATCGCTTGGTGCGCCTGCCCTGTATTGGCAATAGCTACCCCGTCTCCATCGGCCAACGCTTTATCCAGTCGCACCCGAAGGGATTCCGGCACGTCCACATGCTCGTCGTAAACCGCTTGCACCAAAACATCAATTTCGTCGGGAAATATCAGGTTCTGTTTTTGCTGTAGGAGGCACCAAGTACGCAACAGAATATCTTCTCGATACACGGCGCCCCACCAAAGCGGCTCTGCAAAGGAGGGCGGTTCGTCGCCAAGAAGCCCCGCGACCAATAGCGTCGGCCCGGATACCGGTCTGGACTTTCGCGCATGCCGCCACAAGCGCCCCGCTCGCTGGAGCACAAGGTCGATAGGCGCGAGATCGGTTGCGATCAGGTCGAAGTCCAGGTCGAGACTCTGCTCCGCCACTTGGGTGGCAATCAGTATTTTTCTGCCGTCCCGATTACCGCCCTCGCCGAACGTTTCCAGAACATGGTCTTCGCGCATCTGCCGTTGTTCAGCCGGAAAGCGGGCATGGAAGAGAAACACGTCCGTTCCGTCGGGCAAACGCTTGCCGACCCGCTGGCCTTGGCGTTCAAGAGATTCACCCTCGGGGAAAAGGCGGTAGAGGTCTTGAGCTCGCTGCACTGTATTGACCAGCGCCAGCCCCATTCCACCACTGGAGAGATGCGTATCAAGTGCAGAACGCATGCTGGGAAGATCGGGCGGTATTCCCTGTAGCCGCAGGGTGAGACGGCGCGCAGGATCGGCATCGAAGTGCGTCTGTTCCACCGCGCCCGAGGAAAAAACTGAGAGGCGGGGGTATTCCGTTTCGAGTACTGGCAAGTCGGCATTTACCACTTCAGCCAGCTTGCGACGAATTGAAGGCGGCAAGGTCGCAGAGAGAAGGATGACCGACGAACCCAGCGCCACGAGCCAGCGCAGCAGATGAACCAAGAGCGTACCGGTGTAGGCGTCGTAGGCGTGGATCTCATAAAAGACCACTACCCGGTTCGCCAGACCCCACAACCGCACAAAGCTGTGCCGCACCGGCAAAATGGATAACAAAGCCTGATCGATCGTTCCAACACCGTATTCCGAGAGGAGAGCCCGTTTCTTGTTGGTAAACCACACTCCCGCGCGAACCTCACCTCCGATTTCGGGATCGTGAATGCCTGAAGGCCGCAATTCTTGGAAAATATCATTGAGCATGGTTCCGCCATGCAATAGCTGCAGGTCAAGCTTTCGATTCGATCCTTGGCTGCGCAAGAATTTGAGGGTTCGCTTGAACATGGCATTACCGGTAGCCTTGGTCGGCAACGCCACATACAATCCACGATGCCCGAACCGTCGCTGCATCTCCAGATGCGCGAAGAACGCCGCCTCAGTCTTGCCCTCGCCCATGGGGGCCTCCACCAGCAGAATGGCCGGCCCCTTCAAGTCGGCCAGAGCGTCAGCAACGGCCTGCTGCAAGGGACGAGGGGCAAAACCAAAAACCTGTTCAAAGGATTTCACCCCCTGCGAAAGAGGCGTTCTGGGCTCCCAGCTGATTGCATCGAGCGCCTTATCGGCAAGGGTTCTACGTTGCTCGAACCAGTCCTTCAAATCCGGGCAGTCTTCGGGCGTTCCATAGCGGAAGTATTCTTCGTTGGAACCGATCCAGTCGGCAAAGCTTGTAAGTCCGGACAACAGCATGAAGTCGGGACCATTCAGCGTCCTCTTGGTGGGAGGTCGTGCAGGCCGAAAGACCTCCGCCAGGGCGTCCACAAAGACCTCACGCGCTTGCGTCCAGTCATCCTTGCCAATGGCACTCTGACTGCCTTCCAGATTATCAAGAGTGGTCGGAGACGCCCGGTTTCCGTGGTGGCACCCCACGGCATCCGCCGTCAGTTCAGCCAATTCATCTGGCCAGCCCTTTTCCCGTAGCAGTTTCGCCAGCGCGATCTGGCTGACGAAAGCATGATTGATATCGGTATTCGGACTCCGCGGGAGGGATAGCCCTGTTAAGGCAAGGAGGTTCGGCCATTTGGACTGGAAACCTGGACAAGCCTTCCCCAAATCATGGCAGGCCACAACAAGCAATAGCCACGCACGGGCTTCGTCCCACTCAAGCCCCAGGATTGCTGCCATCCTTTCGCGAGTGGCTTCAGGCTCCCGCATCAGGATGGCATCCGCACACGCCGCCACATCGAGGCAGTGGTAGGTCAGGGGTTGATACAGCGGACCGCCGTCAGTCGTCGGTCTTGCTTTACCCCACAAATAATGGTGGTTTGTTGTAGGCATCACATTCTATGTATTTGGCTTGTTGCTGTAATAGTGGCTCACACGAGGCTCACCAGACGAGCCTCAACTAAGTTCATTTCTGTTTTAAAACTCTCGCCATCTTTCCCACCTCCATCGCCACCCTTTCCCGCAGTCCCTCCGGCTCCACCACCTCGCAATCCGCGCCGTACTTCAAGATATCCATGAGCAATTCCGGGTCGTTGCTGTACGGCAATTTCAGTTCGTAGAAGCCATCGTCAAGCAGCCTGCCTATCTGTTTCGGGTGCCATTTCTCGGAAGCCACCCAGCGTGCCCGCAGGGGCGAGAATTTGAGCGTTGCCCATTTCACGTCCTTTCCTGAAAAAATTCCGTAGCCGGAACCAAGCGCGTCGTTGAGCGTTTTTTCGGGCACGTCCCTGGCTTTGGCTGCAAGCAGCTCGACGCGTTGTATGGCGTCGATGGAGAAACTTCTCAGCTCGTTTCTCAGGTGGCACCAGGCGTCGAGGTACCAGTTGTCGCGGTAGTGGATCAGTCGTTGCGGGGAGAGTTCGCGCTCGGTGCTCTCGCCCGTGCCGCGTGCGGAGTAATGGATGATCAGCCGCTTACGGCGCAGCAAAGCGGAGCCGACCGACTGGAAATTATCCAGATGCACTTGCCGGGCGCCGACGGTAAGGATACGGATGCGCTTGACGACTTCCTCTGCAGGGTTGTCGGCAACGCCGATCAGCGCAGTCAGCCGTGAGAGCAGCGGTTTGATGTGTGGCCCGAGCAAGCCGCCGGTATCAAGATTGGCGAGGAGGTGCTGCATGGTGAGCAGGGCGTGGATTTCTTCGGCGGAGAACCACAGTCCTGGGAGTTCGTATTGCCTGCCGATTGGTTTTGTCGCGCGGTCGAAACGGTAGCCGCCGGCGTCGCGGTCGTGGATGATCGGGGCGTTGAGGCGGTCGCGCAGGTAGGCCAGATCGCGCTTGAGGGTGGCGCGCGAGATTTCGAGCTCGCCCATCATCGTCTGGAAGGAAACGACGCCCCGGTCGTTGAGCAACTGGTCGATCTTGTAGTAACGCTCGATCTGGTTCATTGCTCTCCCCTTGTTCGGTAGGCTGAGAGGAATGAACAGAAAACCTCGTGCCTGGCTCGAATCTTGAGCCTTGGGCACCATCTTAGCCGGTTTGCCAATGTCGTGACGCGTAACCAGATGCATAAATGGGCTGCTGTCCTGCCGCCTGGGTCATGAGCACTCTCTTTCCGGTACCCGTGCCGGGCGGCGCCAGCAGGCCGGTCGTTCGAGGGGTATGACGTTGAGGGACGGAGCGCAAAACACCTGATGTGCCTTGCGGCGAAGCGCCGTTTCGTAATGGGAGATGCCGACCAGACGGTCGAAGACTCTTTGTAGAAAATTCATTCGGTATGGCTCGATTTGAGAGATCAATTGGAGTTCATTGCTCCGCACGATGAGCGGTTGCGGAACGATGATTTTCTGGGGTGTTGCGTAGGGCAACCAGAGTATCGAATGGTCGGGGCTCGCTAGATGAGCCTGTCGATAGGGCGCGGCAAGCTTGGCTGTGCGGCACATTCCCTGCGGTCAGGCCGCGGTCTGACCGGCGACGCTTATGGAGGCGGCTGAATGTTGAGCAACGCTACGCTTTTGCCCAACCTACGCGTTAATCACTCTTCGTTCTTGGTGTTTTGGCCGAACATTCGGCGATGGAGTTCGCGCACACGTGCGGCGTCAAGCGCGTCGCGAATCGCATTGACGTTGAGTCCAGGCATTTTGGCTGGCCTGCTTGTGGACGCGGTGGTATGGACGGACGCGCCGTGTCATCAGGCGCGTCGTCCGCGCAGCCGCCGGAACAGCGCTTCGCCGCTTTCGTCGACTGCCCTGCCTTGTGCTTGCATCAGTTTGACGTTCAGCACCAGGTTCTCGAGAACCAGTTTGGCGGCCACCGCCAGCAGCACGGTCTGGCGGTTTTCTTCGCCGAGCTGCTCAGCGTGGTCGGCGATTTCGCGAATCTGCGTGCAGACCAGAAGGCGCAAGTCAGCTTCGTCGTAGGGCAGATCCCCGTAATCGATCGGGTCCTCGACTTCGATATCGCGGATCAGTTCGGCAAGCTCGGCGCTGGTGATGGACATGGCTTCCTCTCGTCAGGCATTCGGGTATCCCTCAGGTGGGACCACATCTTTCGCAAAAAGATGCTCAGGCCTCGCCGCATAGACCGGCAGTTCACCCGCTCAACGGGAACGCCGGCCGGAGGACTGATCGGCGAAGCGTCCCGTGCGGCTATCGCCTTGGCAGGCAGGCTGGCCTGGTTTTGTCTGCCACCATCACGCCTTCTCGAAGCGCATCACGCCGCTTTGGCAGGCCACATGAATCGTATCGCCTGCGCCGAAGCGCCCTTCCAGAATCGACTTGGCGAGCGGGTTTTCGAGCTGCGACTGGATGGCGCGCTTTAACGGACGCGCACCGAATACCGGGTCGAATCCCGCTGCCGCGACTTCGGAGAGCGCGCTGTCGTCGATCTCGATCTTCATTTCGAGGTGAGCCAGCCGTTTCTCCAGGTAGCCGAGCTGGATCTTGGCAATCGACTTGATGTTCTCTTCGTCGAGCGCGTGGAAGACGACAAGCTCGTCAATCCGGTTGATGAACTCCGGGCGGAAATAGTTTTTGACTTCACCCATCACCGCCAGCTTGATCACCTGATAGTCGTCGCCGGACATCTGTTGGATCATCTGCGACCCCAGGTTGGAGGTCATGACAATCACCGTGTTTTTGAAGTCCACGGTACGCCCCTGCCCGTCGGTCATGCGGCCATCGTCGAGCACCTGCAGCAGCACGTTGAAGACATCCGGATGCGCCTTCTCGATTTCATCGAGCAGAATCACGCTGTATGGCTTGCGCCGTACGGCTTCGGTCAGATGGCCGCCCTCCTCGTAGCCGACATAGCCCGGCGGCGCGCCAATCAGGCGCGACACCGAGTGTTTTTCCATGAATTCGCTCATGTCGATGCGGATCATGTGATCCTCGGAATCGAACAGGAAACCGGCCAGCGCCTTGCACAGTTCAGTCTTGCCGACACCGGTCGGGCCGAGGAAGAGGAAGGAACCGTACGGCCGGTTCGGATCGGCCAGCCCGGCACGCGAACGGCGAATGGCGTCGGACACCAGGCGCACGGCCTCATCCTGCCCGACGACACGCTGGTGCAAGCGTTCTTCCATCAGCAGCAGCTTGTCGCGCTCGCCCTGCATCATCTTGGCTACTGGAATGCCGGTAGCACGGCTGACCACCTCGGCGATTTCCTCG
>JANNNT010000101.1:0-1964 GCA_031398685.1 Rhodocyclaceae bacterium
CCAGCCAGCCGGCCTGGTCGTCGCCCGACGGCGAACCGATGCCGAGGATGCGCACCCGGCTCATGTGCGTTCGACGTTCATGCGCAAAAAGTAGGTGGCGTTCCTGTTATCAATTCGGGAAGTCCACTAATATCCGTTCGATATAATGGCTCTTTGGCCGAGATGGAGGAATGTGTCATGCAGCAACAACTGGATGTGTTTGTCGCTTCGTTTACCGCTTTCTGGACCCAATTAGCCGGATTTGTGCCCCAATTGCTCGCCGCGCTGGTGCTGTTGTTTGTAGGCTGGCTATTCGCCAACCTGGCAAAAACCGGTGTATTGAAGCTGCTCGACGTGCTGAAGTTCGACAGCCTGGCCGAAAAAACCGGCATCGAGGCGTTTCTCAAGCAGGGCAATCTCGATGTGTCGCTGTCGCGTCTCTTGGGCAAGCTGACTTACTGGGTCATTATTTTCGTTGTCATGGTCACCGTCGCCAACAGCCTTGGCCTGCACATGGTGGCCGAGCTGTTCAACAAAATCGTGCTCTATATCCCCAACATCATCGTCGCCATTCTGGTGCTGGTGTTTGGCACGTTGATCGCGCGTTTCATCAACCGCTTGGTGTTTGCCTACCTCAACAACATCGGTGTGCAAGGCGCGCTCACCATCAGCACGCTGGCGGAATATGGCGTCATCATCTTTGTGGTGTTCGTCGCCCTGGAGCAACTGGCCATCGGCACCACTCTGCTGACAGCCGCGTTCCAGATTGGCTTCGGTGCGATTGGCCTGGCGTTTGCGCTGGCGTTTGGCCTGGGTGGCCGCGAATGGGCGGCGGGCGTGATTAAAAAGCTGACTGAAAAATAAGTCTCTGACTGGCGGGCATACGCCCACCGCTCAAGCCGTCAAGCTGATTCAGCGCATGCGCGGCTTGCGCGCGTGCTTGTCCGGCACCCCGCGTATCTGGCGGCGTGGGCTCGGTGCCATGTCGGCCCATTCGAGCACGCGCGCGACCAGGTCGTCTTCGAGTTCCATTTTTTGCCCACGGCGTAATTGCGGCGGCAGCGCAATCGGACCGAAGCGGACGCGCGTCAACCGCGAGACCGTCAATCCAAAATGCTCGAACAGCCGCCGCACTTCGCGTTTGCGGCCTTCCTTGATGATGACGCGATACCAGCGGTTGACGCCTTCGCCGCCCCCGGCAAAGCAGCTTTGCAGTTGCGCCGGGCCGTCGTCGAGTTCCACCCCGGCCAGCAAAGCTGCAATCATGTCTTCGCTTAATTCACCCAGCACCCGCACGGCGTATTCGCGTTCGACTTCGAAACGCGGGTGCATCAGGTTGTTGGCCAACTCGCCCGAGGTGGTGAAAATCATCAAGCCGTCAGTGTTGTAGTCCAGACGGCCGATGGCGATCCACTTGGCGCCGCGCAGCTTGGGCAATGCGTCGAACACGGTGGGGCGGCCTTTGGGGTCGTCGCGGGTGACAATTTCGCCATCCGACTTGTGGTAGATCAGGATGCGCGTGCGTTTTTCGTCAAACCGCAGATAAACGCGGCGGCCGCTGACCTTGACCACATCGCGCGGCCCAACTTTGCTGCCGATGGTAGCGGTTTCGCCGTTGACCTGTACGCGGCCCTCGGCAATCCACTCTTCCATTTCGCGGCGTGAGCCGACGCCGGCGGACGCCAGGGCTTTTTGCAGGCGTTCGCTGGCGGCCTCGGGAGCGATGGCCTGTTGCAGGCGGCTCGCCGCCCGCCCCATCGGGGCAGTGGGCGAACGACGGATAGGAGATAGAGGACGGGCCATATTAATGAGTCTCGGTGGCTGTACTGACAAGTGCGGCGCGGGCGACTTCAATGACCGCGCTAAACGTCTGGGGGGTGTCATTGTCCAGCAATTCCGCCCGTAATTCCGGAATCAATGCAGTTTCATCCGGGGTCACCAGCGTGCCCAGCTCATCCAGCGGCGGCAATTCGGACAAGGTACGC
>JANNNT010000150.1:0-17246 GCA_031398685.1 Rhodocyclaceae bacterium
TACACAGGGCGATTGGCGTGTGCGGGCACTCACCCACACGGTTTTCATTCCGAGTTTCTTGGCGGTGATCAGATTGGGCAAGGTGTCTTCGACCATGATGCAGGAACGCGGGGCGAGTCCTTCATTATTCAGCAGGCGAAGAAATCCACGAATGGCCGGCTTGGGCTGAAAGCGGAGTCGTTCGACCGAGTAGACGGCGTCAAAGCAGCGACGGATACCGGCAATCGCCAGCACGGCCTCGGCGTAGTTCAGCGGGGCGTTGGAGAAAATGATCTTGCGCCCCGGCAGTAGGCGCAGCATCGCCTTCAGGCCGCGCTCGACAATGACGAGGCGCTCAAGATCCGGGAACTGGTGCGTATGGTGCAGAAAGTGATCGGGGTCGGTGCCGTGATGGCGCATCAGGCCGAGCAGGGTGGCGCCGTAGCGCTTCCAGTACATCTGCCTCAGACTTGAGGCTTCGTCTTCGTCAATGTTCAGATGCTCGCAGATGTACGCCGTCATCGAGCGATTGATATGCGGGAAGATGTGCGGGCTGGCGTTGTGCAGCGTGTTGTCGAGGTCGAACAGCCAGGTCCGTTTTTGCGAACCGTGAGACATTGGCCGTGGAGAGGGAAGAGCGATCAGGTGGAATGGTGTTGCTCCTTGCTCTTCGCTCCGGGCTCCTCACCGCTTAATGGCTCTTGATCATCGTGCCGATGCCGTGGCTGGTCAGGATCTCCAGCAGCAGCGCGTGTTCGACGCGACCGTCGATGATGTGCACGCTCCTCACACCATTGCGCGCGGCATCCAGTGCCGAGCTGATCTTCGGCAGCATGCCGCCGTACAGCGTACCGTCATCGACCAGTTCGTCGAATTGCTTGAGCGTGACGTTGGTCACCAGATTCCCGTCCTTGTCGAGTACGCCCGGCGTATTGGTCAGCAGCACCAGTTTTTCGGCCTTGAGGATTTCGGCGATCTTGCCGGCGACGACGTCGGCGTTGATGTTATAGGTCTCGCCGTGCTCGCCGACGCCAATCGGGGCAATCACCGCAATGAAATCACCCGCTTCGAGATGGTTGATCAACGCCGGGTCGACCTGGGTGATGTCGCCGACCATGCCGATGTCGATCGGTTCTGCCGGGTTGGCCTTGTTGGGCAGCAGGAGTTTTTTCGCGCGGATCAGGTTGCCGTCCTTGCCAGTCAGCCCGACGGCCTTGCCGCCCGCCTGATTGATCAGATTGACCACATCCTTGTTGACCTGGCCGCCAAGTACCATCTCGACGATTTCCATCGTCTCGGCATCGGTAACGCGCATACCCTGGATGAATTCGCCCTGCTTGCCTACGCGGGTCAGCAGATTCTCGATCTGCGGACCTCCGCCATGGACCACAACAACGTTCATGCCGACCAGCTTGAGCAGAACGACGTCGCGTGCGAAACATTGCTTTAGATTCTCGTCGATCATGGCATTGCCGCCAAATTTGACGACAAT
Organism: Rhodocyclaceae bacterium; assembly: GCA_031398685.1. Lineage (GTDB taxonomy): Bacteria > Pseudomonadota > Gammaproteobacteria > Burkholderiales > Rhodocyclaceae > Propionivibrio. The sequence goes on from JANNNT010000150.1 coordinate 1,472, forward strand.
GGTTTTGCCATGAAAACGTTTGATGTAAGGCAGCGCTTCGGCAAGGATGGTCGCTTCCTGCATGGGGGAAAACTGGGGCTTGGTCATGGTCTTTCCTTAGGGTGGCTGGCGGATTTTACCCGGCGTGGCGGCAAATAAAAAGCCGAAGTCATTCTTTTTGCCCGTGGGCGTAAAGGCCGCTTGCACGGGTCATGGGCTGTCGTTAAAGTGGTGTCATGATCGACACCGGCCTTGAACAATCCCTGCAGACGATTCGCCCGACGCTGCTGCGCTTCGCCATGTTGCAGCTACGCGATGAGGCGACGGCCGAAGACGTGGTGCAGGAAACGCTGCTCGCTGCGCTGGAGGGCAAAAGCACGTTTTCCGGCCGCTCACAGCTCAAAACCTGGGCGGTTTCCATCCTGCGCAACAAGATTGTCGATCACCTGCGCCGTGGTTCGCGCGAGGGAAGTCTGCCGTTTGTCGATGAGCAGGGCGATGAAGACTTTGATGCGCTTTTCGACGGCAGCGGACACTGGCAGGAGCCCCCCGGCGACTGGGGCGATCCGGCAGCGGTCATCGAGCAACGCGGCTTCTACGATGTGCTTGAACTGTGCATGAAGGCGCTGCCGGAGAATGTGGCGCGCGTTTTTACCATGAGGGAAATCCTCGGTTTCGAGACCGAAGAAATATGTAAGGAACTGAAGATGACGGCGTCTAACTGTTGGGTGGTGCTCTATCGGGCACGCATGCGCTTGCGGGAATGTTTACAGTTGCGCTGGTTTAGTGCGAGGTGAAGGGATGAAGTCGTGCAAGGAAGTTCACCTACTGGTGATCGAAGGCCAGGATCGCAAATTCGGCTTTGCCGAACGTCTTGCCGTGCGTGTGCATTTAGTGATGTGCTCTGCCTGCCGTCGTTTCGAGGGGCAGATGATTCTGCTGCGTCAGGCGCTCAAGAGCTTCCCCGGCGAGTGATTCCGGCCAGCAGGATCAAGTGTGCTGTGCTTCGTTCCGGTTCCCGACCCTCATGCATGACCTCGACGCCTTGCCCACGTCACTTAGTCGTCCACTCGACGAGCTGCCATGGCAGTCGTCAACCGAAAAATTCAAGATGACGAGCGTAGGGGATTAGATGCGGATTGCACTGGAGTTCGATATCAGTGAAGCGGAGGCGATCGCCGCCTTGAAATTCAACCAGGCACGGCTGTTGCGCAAGGCGCGTAGGGTCTGGGTGAGCGGGGCTTTCTTGGTGCTGTCGCTGGCCGTCTGGGGGGCGTTCGGCTACCTCGCTGCCGATTCGCTCTTCTCGGTCGACTCCAGCACCGCGCAGGCCATCGTCGGTTTGTTTGTGCTTGCTGCGGTGCTGATGTCCGCTTCGCAACTGCAGGTGCACGCGGCTTTGTTCGCTTATCTCGCCGGCAAGGACGGCGCGCTGCGTGGAACGCGCACCCTGAGCCTGGACGATGGTGGTGTGCGTGTTGTCGGCGCACACGCGCAATCGTTTTTTCCTTGGCAGGGAATACGCTCGGTTGAAGGATTCGCCGGGCAGACCGTGCTCTATGTCGATCAGGCCTCCTTTATTCAAATACCGCACCGAGTCTTTGCCGACGAAGCCGAGCGTACCTTTTGCCTTGACTGGATTGCCGCGCGAATTGCTCAGGAGGGAGTGGCGGAATTTGCGCTGCCGACCTTGGCGACCCCGGCCGCGAGTGCCGCCGAGATCCCGGTGGTAGACCCCATAAAGGATCTCCTGGCTACGCTCCGGCTGGGCGCACAGGGGGCGCTCTTCCTGAAACCGGACGCGACAGCGCTGCCTGCGACCTGGTCGCAACTTGCGGCTTTGCTTGTGCTTGGCTTGAGTCTGCCGTTGGGTGCCGATCTGATCAGCGTCGGCTGGAACGGCAGTTTCTCGCCGTACGGCTTGCCCGGCGCCCTGTTTCCCCTGCCCATCCTGATGCTGGCCGCTTGGGCGCTGGCCCGACTGGCGGAAAAAGCGGATCGGACGCTGGATCTGCTCGTTGTGTTCTTCAGTCTGTCCTTGCCGATCGATCTGGCAAGCATCCTCTTTGGCCGGCTCATGGAAAGCGGCCTGTTGCCGAACGTGCCGGGGCAACTGCGTTACCTCGCCTACTACGCGCCAACACTGTGGCTGGTGCTGGCGACGACGCTGGTCGCCATCCGCGTGCTGGACTTGCCGGCGCATCGCTGGCTGGCCGCCGGTCTGGCGGCGAGCGTGCTGCTGGGGGCGCCGCTGTCACTTGTCTATCGCGAGCGTACGCTGTGGCAGCCGGCTGTCGATCCTGAAGCGCAGGCCGAGCAACGCAACCGGTACCACGCGCTGACCAGCGAGGACGCCTTCTATCTGCAGCCGAAACTGCTTGAACGCCAGCTGGCGGCACTGCAGCCGGGGCGCAAGGGCCGTGTTGATCTCTATTTCGTCGGTGCTGCCGGCGATGCCGGTCAGGACGTTTTCATGAAAGAGGTTCAGTCCGTGGCGGGGCTGTTTGAGGAGCGCTTCGGTACGGCCGGGCGCTCGCTTATGCTCATCAATAACGCCCGCACGGTGGCGGACAGTCCGATCGCCAGCAACACCAGCCTGCGACTCGCGTTCAAGCGCGTGGGCGAGGTGATGGATAGCGACGAGGATATCCTGTTTCTATTTCTCACTTCGCATGGCTCGCAGGACCACCGTTTTTCCCTCAGTTTTTCGCCGATGCAATTCAATCCGCTCGATCCCCGGCGTTTGCGCGAGATGCTCGACGATGCCGGCATCAAGCGCCGCGTGATCGTCGTTTCGTCCTGTTATTCCGGCGGCTATGTCGAAGCGCTGGAGAACGAGAACTCGCTGGTGATCACCGCCGCAGCGTCCGACAAGGCCTCCTTCGGATGCAGCAACGAGGCCGAGTTTACTTACTTCGGAAAAGCCTATTTTGATGAAGCGCTACGCCAGACGTATTCCTTCATCGGGGCTTTTGAACTGGCCAAGCCGCGTATCGCGGAACGCGAGCGGGAGCAGGACTACGAGCCCTCAGGCGCGCGCATGAGCGTCGGCGCGGCCATCCGACCGGTGCTTGAGAGCTTCGCGGCAGCTCGAAGTGCGGCGCCGGTGCCCGACCAGCGTGATATGGAACGAGCGCGGGCGGCGAAGGCGCCTTCACCGTAGGCTTGCCTGTGGCCGTGCCGCCAACGTGTCGTCGGCTGGAAGATTTTGAATCCAGTCTTATTTTGTTTTGGAGCCACCATGTCCCTGGAAACCTTAGTCCTCGTTTTTGCCATCCACGCCGTTGCCCTGATTTCCCCCGGCCCCGATTTCGCCGTGGTCACCCGCTTGTCCATTGTTTCCGGGCGGCGAGCCGGGATGTGGGCAGCGGCCGGAGTGGCCGGCAGTATCGGCATCTATGTGCTGGTCTGCCTGCTGGGCTTGTCTCTGGTGCTGGCGGCGCTGCCTGGGCTGTCCCGTTTTCTGTCCGTGGCCGGTGCGCTTTATCTGGCCTGGCTCGGTGTTCAGTGCCTGCGTTCCAAAGGGGAAATGCCTTCCAGCGGACAGGCGCCACCCAATGGGCGGGCGTTCTTGACCGGCCTATTGACCAATCTCTTGAATCCCAAGGCCATGCTCTACTTCGGCAGCATTCTTTCGCAGGTTCTGGGGGCGAGTCTGTCGGCCTCTGAGGGCGCTTTGTTGTGGGTCCTGCTGGTGGTCGAATCGATGCTCTGGTTCAGTCTGGTGGCCGGGCTTTTTTCCTCGCAAAAAGTGTTGGGCTGGCTGAGTGGACGCCTGAAATGGTTTGACCGGATGGTCGGCATGGCCCTCCTGGCGTTGGCCGCCAAGGTGGCCGTTTCCACGTCCCGCTGAGGCGGTCGAGATGAAGACTGGTTTCCAGCAAGCCTGATCGAAAAAGCCCCTTCCGGTGTCGCCAGGAAGGGGCAAACTCACCAACCTCCACTTAGTAAACTGTCTTCCACATCGCCAATGTTCGAGGCGTCGAACTTGAAGGGGTCTCCAAGCATAACCTGGGTGCCGTCGCCGTCGGCGATGATCGTCGTGCTGCCCAGTTTTCCTGCGGTGAAGACATCACCGGCTTTGCCGGTAATCGTTCCCTTGACCAGAACGTCAGCCGCATAGCCCGCCAGAAAGCCCACGGCGAGCGGGTTCCACAGGTACATCCAGGCACAGACGCCGCTTTCGATGTATTCAGCCATCTCGGACGGCAAGCCCAGGCCCGTCAGGTGCACCTTGCCCTTGAGTCCCTTGTCGGTGAGAAAATGACGCCCTATCAATACTGCCTTCACGTCAAGATCAACCGCGCCAAGGAAATCCTGGCCCTGGCGAACGCTCGGTGAAGGAAATCTCCTGGCAGGTGGGCTTCGATGATCCCTATTATTTCTCGTGCCTGTTCAAGAAAAAGACCGGGTTCAGTCCCTCACAAGGGACGGCGGTGGGACCAGAATAAATCTGGCCCACGGAAATCAAGGTGCCGGGATTTTCAACGTTCTGGCCAGGTAATCGAAAAACACGCAATACAGTGCAATCGGCAGGGGCAGGCCGAGCAGCGTACCCGTCATATAGTGCCGAAACCTGATGCCGGACAAGGCAAGGGCGTAGTTAAGGGCGGGAACAGTCTGAAACAACACCCTGAGGAGTGCCACACTGCTGATCGGCCGGGCGTCGAGTTGGCCGAGGATGCGGACGGCGGTTTTGTTCTTCAGCTGCCGCAGGGCGTCGCCACCAACGAAGCGGATCGAGAAAAATGTCAGCGCGCATGAAATGCTGGCCGCGATATAGGTGGCGAGTCCTCCCCAGCTTCGTCCCAGCGTGAGTACGGCAGCGGCCAAAAAAACCCAGCCAGGAATCTGGATCAGATTGCCCAGTGAAAACAGCAGGACGAAAATCAAGAGACCGCTGACCCGGTTTTCAGCAATCCTTTGCTGCAGGTACTCCAGAGTGAAGTGACCGTGCAGACCGGACCATTCAAAGACGGCGAGCAATAACCCGAGGAACAGGGCGACGGCGAGTAGTCGTTTGTATTGTTGCATGGCATGTTTCGCGGGGTAATGACTGTCAGATGCTCGCGACGCTGCTCCGGTTCAGCGCTTTGCAAAATATTGTCGTGGCGCGTAAGGAATCTTCGTCCTCCCGCATCCAATCGGTGTCAGCAAGGCGGGTAAGTGGCCGCCGAATCTGGAAGCCAATGGCGTTCGGCGGTTAAAAATGAAGCCAAAGCTTTACGGGTACTGGCTCAGAATGCTACCTTCGCGCAGTGTTGCGAGGCCATCGTGGCGTCCGGTGTGTTTGATCCGGCCGCTACAGCGGCTGGGTTCTTGCAGCGCTGGGTGATGGATGGCTTGCTGGCAAAGGAAAAGTGAACGCGATGGATGAGAAACAGGCAGGAAAGGAAAGTGCTTGCCCTGGTTGTGGCGCGCTCTTGGTCTGCGGTGCGGAGACCGGTCAGGAAAGCTGCTGGTGTATGGAGAAGCCGACAGTATTCTTTGATCCGGATGCCGCTGGGCGCTGTTTCTGTCCGGCTTGCCTGGATAAGCGCGTTAGCGAGCAGTCTTCTCAGGCAACATGAGGATGGCGTCGCGGTTGCTCCAGGAGAAACATTTTCCGGCAGCTTCGCGCCACGGCAGCCAGCACTGATCCTGATGTTCGTCCGGCGCGATGCGGACGGGCTGTCCTTCCGCAACTTCAAGCGAGAAAACGTGCTCGGTGTTATGGCTCACTCCGGGGGCGTACCGATAGCGCCATTCAGTGAAAATCTCGAAAGTGTTGGTTAGCTGCCAGTCTCTGAACGCGCTTTGCGCGGCGATAATCCCGGTTTCTTCTTCGACTTCACGTGCCGCCGTCTCGATCAGGCTTTCGCCATCTTCCTGACTGCCGGTCACCGATTGCCAATAGCCGGCACGTGACGCGCGCTCAAGCAGCAGGATGTTCAGGCTAGGTGTATGGATGACGACAAGTACCGAGACGGGTTGTTTGAAGCCGGTCATGATTGGTCGGTAGAAACGCTTCGATCACTGGCAGGGGCAGGATCATCCAGGACATAAAAGACCCGGAACGGAATGTTCCTCGCTTGCCACGCTTCGACGGCACTGGAAAGGACTTCGTTGAGTGCCGCAAAACTGGTCGGGTTGCCGCGCAGCGAATCGCTGCCGGTGAGCGTTATGACGTAGCCGGGTGCCGGATGCCACGAGAAGTCGGTCAGGCAATCGTTGAGTGCGTCAAGATTGCCGCCAAACCAGTCGGGAAAGTTCAGATCGCGTTTCAATGCCTTGATGAAGCCCGGCACATTCTTGGCGTTCTGCAGATCAACACTGAAAAAAGCCTGTTTGAGTTCGTTCGCGGCACTTCTGAGTGCAGGCAGATCCTTGCGTGTCAGTTTGTAGATGCCGGCCGAGACGTTTTCAGCCGGCTGTTCGTGCGCGGGGCTAGGGCTCAGTGTCATGGTTCGCTTATCCGGCGGAAACTGCGGTAGTGGTCGTCGGTGTAGAAATACTCGCCTGAGGTGGCAACATCGCCGTTGCGGCCGCTTCCGGCGATGATGCGCCGCGCGCCGCGGTCACGATTACCAGGGGTTGGAACGGTGTATTCGTGGTAGTAGCCGCGGGTTTGCGGTGGCAGGCGTCGTTCGAAATTGCCGAAAGTGTTGCCGTCCTTGTGCGGGTAAGGGAAGGGGCCGCCTTGCTGGATCAGGTGCAGGGTCTGCCGGGCTTCGAAGGGAAGGTCGGCCAGTCTGACCGCTGCGACGGTGGTGTCGCGGTAGGTCTCGCGCGCCTGAGCAACGGTACTGAATCCGCAGAGCCCAAATCCCCCGAGCAGCGCAAGTACCAGCACCAGTCGGAAGAATGCGGCCATGCGCGACATGGAGGTCAGTCCTTGCTGACCTCGTCCTGGGTTTCAACTTTTTGACGCAGGCGGATGTGCAGCTCACGCAACTGCTTTTCATCGACCACGCTCGGGGCGTCGGTCAGCAGGCACTGGGCGCGCTGGGTCTTCGGGAAGGCGATCACGTCGCGGATCGATTCGGCGCCGGTCATCATGGTGACGATGCGATCCAGACCAAAGGCTACGCCACCATGCGGGGGCGCGCCGTAGTTGAGCGCGTCGAGCAGGAAACCGAATTTGAGCTTGGCTTCTTCTTCGCCAATGCCGAGGGCGCTGAAGACCTGCTTCTGGACATCGGCGCGATGGATACGCACCGAGCCGCCGCCGAGTTCCCAGCCGTTCATGGCCAGGTCGTAGGCTTTGGCCAGGCATTTGCCCGGCTCTGTCGCGAGCAGGGCGAAATGCTCGTCCCTAGGGCTGGTGAAGGGGTGGTGGCACGCGTTCCAGCGCTTGGCTTCTTCGTCGTATTCGAACATCGGGAAGTCGACAACCCACAGCGGTTCCCACGCCTTGCCGTTGACGAAGCCTTTTTCGTGGCCAATTCTGACGCGCAGTGCACCAAGGGCGTCGTTGACCACCTTGGCCTTGTCGGCACAGAAGAAAATCAGGTCGCCGGATTGGGCGCCGGTGCGTTCGACAATCGCTTTCAGTGCGGCTTCATGCAAGTTCTTGACAATCGGCGATTGCAGGCCGGTTTCATTGAGTTGGGTGACGTCGTTGATTTTGATATAGGCCAGTCCCTTGGCACCGTAGATGGCAACGAAGGTGGAATAGGCGTCGATTTCGCCGCGCGTCAGCGTGGCACCGCCCGGAACGCGCATGGCCGCAACACGCCCGGCTTCGCTGTTGGCGACGTTGGCAAAGACCTTGAAGGAGACATCCTTGACAGCGTCGGTGATCTCGGTCAGTTCCAGCGTAACGCGCAGATCAGGCTTGTCCGAGCCATAGCGGTGCATGGCTTCGGTGTAGCTTAGGCGTGGGAAGGGGTTCGGGAGGTCAACGTCAATGGCGTCCTTGAACACGTAGCGGATCAGGTTTTCCATGATCCCGGTAATCTCGGTCTCGTTCAGGAACGAGGTTTCGATATCGACCTGGGTAAACTCCGGCTGGCGATCCGCGCGAAGATCTTCGTCGCGGAAACATTTGGTGATCTGGTAATAGCGGTCAAAGCCGGCAATCATCAGCAGTTGCTTGAAGAGTTGGGGTGACTGCGGCAGTGCGAAAAAGTGGCCCGGGTTGACGCGGGACGGAACGAGGTAGTCGCGTGCGCCTTCTGGCGTGCTCTTGGTGAGCATCGGAGTTTCAATGTCGATGAAACCGGCGTCGTCGAGGAAGCGGCGGAATGCGCGTGCCGTCTTGTAGCGCAACCGCATGTTCTTTTGCATCTGCGGCCGACGCAGATCAATTACCCGGTGTAGCAGGCGAACGTTCTCGGAGAGGTTCTCTTCGTCGAGCTGGAACGGAGGTGTCACGGAAGGGTTCAGCACTTCGATCTCTTGACAGAGGATCTCGACTTCGCCGCTCGACATGTTGGGGTTGATCGAGCCTGCCGGGCGAGCGCGGACCGTGCCGGTGATTCTCAGGCAGAACTCATTGCGTATCGATTCGGCAATGGCAAACATCTCAGCCCGGTCGGGATCACAGACAACTTGAGCGAGGCCTTCGCGGTCGCGCATATCGATGAAAATGACTCCGCCGTGGTCACGCCGACGGTGTGCCCAGCCACAGAGACTGACGACCTGTCCGATGGTTTGTGAATTAACTTGTCCGCAGTAATGAGTTCGCATGCTGATTCCGGGGTTACGAGAGTGGGTTGTTGGGGGAGAGAGTGCGGCGATTTGTTCGGGCGGGTGGTGTGACTACACCCATCGAGATGATGTATTTGAGCGCTTCGTCGACTTCCATGTCGAGTTCGATGACGTCACTTCTGGGCAACATCAGGAAAAAACCAGAGGTCGGGTTCGGTGTGGTCGGCACATAGACACTGACGTAGTCACCGGGGAGATGATTGATGACATCACCTCCGGGCCGTCCAGTAAGAAAGGCGATGGTCCACGAACCTTCACGTGGATACTGGACAAGCAATGCTTTACGAAAAGCATTTCCGGATGAGGAAAAAAGTGTATCGGAAACCTGCTTGACGCTGTTGTAAATCGAATTGACGACCGGGATGCGTGCAAGGAGTTTTTCCCACCAGCCTACGAGCCGCTGCCCAATGAAGTTGGCCGCGAGCAGACCGGTGGTCATGACGATCAGCAACGTCACTATGATGCCCGTCCCAGGGAGATCGAAGCCCAGAAGATGGTGTGGAGTTACTGATTCTGGAAGAAGACGCAATGATTGATCGGCGACGCTGGCTATCAGCGTTAATACCCAGGCGGTAATCGCCAGCGGAACCCAGATCAAGAGCCCGGTGATGAAATAACGCTTGATCAACTGGCTGCGCACGCACTCTCTCCAGGGCAGCCAGCGCAAGCGGGCGTTGGCTCAGCTTTCTCCGGCTTGGCAGCAGGTGAGCCGCCGCCCTTGAAGTCCGTGGCATACCAGCCGTTACCCTTCAGTTGAAAGCCGGCGGCGGTCACTTGCTTGTTATAGGATTCCTGGCGGCACTCTGGGCAGGTGTTTAGCACCGGGTCGCTCAGTTTTTGGAGATGATCTTTTTCAAAGCCGCAGGATGTGCAGCGATAGGCGTAGATCGGCATGACAAACCTTTAATGAGCTACAAAGACGCGAATTATACGCGAATGGATGAGGGTTTCGCTTACCCCACTGCTTCCGAGATGAGGGCAAAAGCTCTGTTTTCAAGCAATTACATCAGGCGGAGATAGGTCTGTGTCAGTTCCTTGCCCCAGAAGAGTGCGAGTAGTCCGGCAGCCGCCAGATAGGGGCCGAAGGGAATCGGTACATTGCGACCGCGTTTGGCCAGTATGATCAGGCCAATGCCGACCACTGCGCCGACCAGAGAGGAGAGCAGAATGGTCAGGGGCAGTATCTGCCAGCCCAGCCAGGCACCGAGCGCGGCGAGCAGTTTGAAGTCACCGTAGCCCATGCCTTCCTTGCCGGTAGCGATCTTGAACCCCCAATAGACCGACCACAGTGAGAGATACCCGCCAATTGCCCCGACAACTGCTGACTGAAGATCGGTGAAGGTGCCAAACAGGTTGAACAGCAAGCCGGCCCAGAGCAGCGGTAAAGTAACCGAGTCGGGCAGCATTTGGGTGTCGAAGTCGATAAAGGTCAGTGCAATCAGGCCCCAGATTAGCAGTATGCTCCCGCCCGCAACCCAGCCGTAACCGAAGTGCACGGCGGCAAGTGCCGAGAGCAGTCCAGTCAGCGCTTCGACGATAGGGTAGCGGGGTGAAATCGGTTTCTGGCAGGCTGAACACTTGCCGCGCAAGACGAGCCAACTGATGATCGGGATGTTTTCCAGCGCCGTGATTAAGTGTCCGCAATCCGGACAGCGCGAACGCGGCTTGGCAAGTGAGAGCGGTTCGCTGTCCGGAGCCACTTCGCCGCGCAATTCCGCACACTGGCAACGCCAATCGCGCTCCATCATTTTTGGCAGACGATGGATAACGACATTGAGGAAACTGCCTACCATGAGGCCAAGAACGCCGCAGGCGAGGGTAAAGAGGGTCGGGTCCGAAAATCCAGTCAGCCAGTATTGCTCCATTAGACCACAGCGCCCAGCTTGAAAATCGGCAGGTACATGGCGATGACCATGCCGCCAATCAGTGTCCCCAGAACAACCATGATGATCGGTTCCATCAGGCTGGATAGAGCATCTACTGCGTCATCAACTTCCGCTTCGAAAAAGTCGGCAACTTTCCCGAGCATGGAATCCAGAGCCCCGGATTCTTCGCCAATGGCAACCATCTGGTTAACCATGTTCGGAAAGAGTTGGCTGTTCTGCATTGCCGATGTCAAGCTGGTGCCGGTGCTAACTTCGCTCTGGATCTGTCTTGTCCCGACTTTGTAGACATAGTTGCCGGCAGCACCACCAACCGAATCAAGCGACTCGACCAGAGGAACGCCGGCTGCGAACATGGTAGATAGGGTGCGAGTCCAGCGCGCAATAACCGATTTTCGAACGAGACCACCAAAGATAGGGACGCGGAGAAGCAGACGATCCATGGCAAACTGCATGGACTCCGAACGCTTCCAGGTGTAAAAAAAAGCGTAGAGACCGCCGCCAATCGAACCAAAAATGGCCCACCAGTACGCCACAAAATAGTCAGAAATCGCCATCACGATCAGAGTGGGAGCAGGTAGATCGGCACCAAAACTCGTAAAAACCTGCTTGAAGGCGGGAATAACAAAAATCATGATGATCGCTGTAATGACGAAGGCAACGACGATGATAGCTATCGGGTAAAACAGGGCAGCCTTGATTTTTGACTTGATGGCGATCATTTTCTCTTTGTAGGCCGCCAGTCGTTCAAGAAGAGCCTCGAGAATTCCCGCCTGTTCACCAGCTTCAATCAGGTTGCAGTAGAGTTGGTCGAAGTGGAGTGGGAATTTGCGAAAAGCCTGCGACAGCGAACTGCCGGTTTCCACATCGGACTTGATGTCGAGCAGTAGCTTGCCGACAGCCGGGTTGTCGTGGCCGCGACCAACGATGTCGAACGTCTGTAACAAAGGCACCCCGGCCTTCATCATCGTGGCTAATTGTCGGGTGAATAACGCGACATCTTTTTCGGTGACCTTGCCGCCACCTCTGAAACTCTGTTTCGAGACCTTGGTGACAAGCACTCCCTGGCGACGCAGGGTGGCGTTGACAACAGCTTCGCTCGATGCGCGTTGCTCTCCGCGAATGATTTTTCCGGCCTTGTTTTTGCCGGCCCAGAGGAACGTAAACTCTTTGACCTCGTGGGCGCGTTTTGTCGGTTTTGTTGCGGTCGCCATGTTGTCCCCTTCGTTTTTCTTTAAACGTTCGTGCTGCCCAAGACTTCCTCAAGCGAGGTGAGTCCTTGCTTGACTTTCAGCAGGCCAGAACGGCGCAAATCGTTGACGCCTTCCTTTTGTGCCTGCACAGCGATATCCAGTGCCGTTCCATTGGCCATGATCATGCGCTGAATTTCTTCGGTAACCGGCATAACCTGATAGAGACCCACCCGTCCCTTATAACCACTACCTTTACAGCGGTCGCATTCTCCGGGACCGTAAAGGACCCAGCTGCCGTCCATGTCCGCCTCGGTAAACCCCGCATTCAGCAGGGTCTCGATCGGCGTGTCAAGCGTCTTCTTGCATGTGCACAATCGGCGAACAAGACGCTGCGCAGTAATCAGCAGGATGCTCGACGCGATGTTGAAGGTTGGGATGCCCATGTTCATGAGACGGGTCAGCGTCGACGGAGCGTCATTGGTGTGCAGGGTAGAAAGCACCATATGCCCCGTCTGCGCGGCCTTGATTGAGATTTCTGCCGTCTCAAGGTCACGAATTTCGCCGACCATGATGATGTCAGGATCCTGGCGCAGGAAGGCTTTGAGCGCGACCGGGAAGGTCAGTCCCTGCCGGTCGTCAATGTTGACCTGGTTGATACCTGGCAAGGGGATTTCCGCCGGGTCCTCCGCTGTAGAAATATTGATCCCCGGCTTGTTCAGGATGTTGAGACAGGTATAAAGCGAAACGGTTTTTCCTGATCCTGTCGGGCCGGTCACCAGAACCATGCCGTACGGGCGGTGTATGGCATCGAGAAGGAGTGCCTTTTGGTCGGGGTCGTAACCCAGTGCATCGATGCCCAGCGTGGCACTGCTCGGGTCAAGGATACGCAGAACGATCTTTTCACCGTACATTGTCGGCAGGGTGCTGACACGGAAGTCAATCGCGCGGCTCTTGGACAGGACGAGTCGCATCCGGCCATCTTGCGGCACACGTTTTTCGGCGATGTTGAGGCGTGAAATGACCTTAATGCGCGACGCAATTTTTTCTTTGATAACCAGAGGAGGAGACGCGATTTCGCGCAAAATCCCGTCGGTCCGGAAACGGATACGGTAGTGTTTCTCATAAGGTTCAAAATGGATGTCTGATGCGCCCTCGTTGATGGCATCGAGCATCATTTTTTGAATGAACTTGACAACCGGGGCATCGTCGACTTCGAGTGCTGAGGCATCTTCAGTTTTTTCAGCGGCATCTTCGTCATGAAACTCGAGATTGATGTCCTCGTTGGTCAGGCTCTTGAGGGTGTCCTCGGCCGATTCCGAAAGCTTGGTAACCAGGGGGGCGAGTTGGCTCTCATCGACGATGACCGGGTCAACCGCCATGCCGGTCTGGAAGCGAATTTCGTCAAGTGCACGCAGGTTGGTCGGGTCAGCGATGGCGACAGACAGGCGGTTGCCCCGCTTGTGTAGCGGGACAACACGGTGCGAGGCGATCAGCTTGCGGTCAATCGCGGTCTTCTGGATATGGGCGTCGTCGAATGCGGTGAGGTCAAGTAGCGGATAGCCAAAGGTGTCCGACGCAAAGCGCGCGATATCGGGCGAGCTCATTTTTCTTGTGCCGACCAATTGCTCGATGAACGAGCTTCTGGTCGCGGCGGCCTGCGTCAGCAAAGTCTCGGCCTCGGCTTCCTTGATCCGGCCGGCTTGAACAAGCGCGCGCGCGAGCCCGCTCAGTGAGGATGTTTGCGGATTGGCTGCCATAGTTCGCTAAAAGACGCTTTCCTGCCTCAAAGAATCACAACGCTAAACACTGCAAAAAGTATGTCAGTTTGATGATGCATTGAGTCGGCGCGTTTGTAAAGAAACGATCAGCATTGCGCTAGATTCGCCCAAGCAGAACTTCGGAGACAAAGCGGCTGCCAATGTAGGCCAGTAAGAGAACCAGAAAACCGGCCAAGGTCCAGCGCAGGGCGATTCGTCCACGCCAGCCATAGGTGCGGCGTCCGATCAGCAGCGCGGCGAAAATCCCCCACGAGGCAAAGGCAAACAAGGTTTTGTGGTCAAGTACCAGTGCTTTACCGAAAATGGCCTCCGAGAACATGACCCCACTGCCCAGCGCAACGGTCAGCAAAGTGAAAGCAATGACGATCATGCGAAAAAGCAAGGCTTCCATTGTCAGTAGTGGAGGTAGGCTGGCGAGATGCTTGTTGAGTACCTTCTGATGCAATTTACGTTCGACAAACCCCATGAACACGGCATGCAGCGCCGACAGTGTAAAGAGGCTATAGGCCAACATGGCCGTCAGGAAATGCAGTTTGAATCCCCAGACATTGGCATGTGCAATGGCGTGCACCTGGGGGAAGAGTGCTGGAAGTGCTACGCAAATTGCGGCAATTGGCAGTACCATCGGTTGTAGGCCGTCCATGCGCGAACGGAAGCTTTCCAGCCAGTAAATGAATACGGCCAGCCAGAGCATCAGCGATAGGGCAAAACTGAAGGAGAAACGCATCCCGCCGGCGCCGAACAAGCCGTCGTAAAGGCTAATTCCGTGAAGTGTCAGGGCAACAAGTATCGCCATGCGCTCCCAAGGCTGCATCGTAAGCGAGTCAAGGGACTTTCCGGTTTCCTGCCAGCGCGTATGCCAGAAATGGTAACTCAGCCCCACATAAAGCAGGCACGAAGCAATGAGAGGCAGAAGGTGCAGTAGAATGTCCGGCATTTCTTGAGTTTACACCAAGCTGGAAGACAAATGCTCGACAACCTGACCCAACGCCTTGCCCGTGTCATGAAGACATTACGCGGTGAGGCTCGTCTCACCGAAAGCAATATTGCCGATGCTCTGCGCGAGGTTCGTCTCGCCCTGCTGGAGGCGGATGTTGCATTGCCTGCCGTCAAGGCTCTGATTGCCGCTGTCAAGGAAAAAGCGCTTGGCGAAGAAGTAATCGGTTCCTTGAGCCCCGGCCAGGCGCTGATCGGTGTCGTACACCGTGAGCTGACGTTGCTCATGGGCGAGGCGCACAATGGACTTAATCTGGCCACGCAGCCCCCGGCGATTGTTTTGATGGCCGGTTTGCAGGGGGCGGGCAAAACCACTACGGTTGGCAAGTTGGCCAAGCTGCTGCGCGAGACACAAAAGAAGAAGGTGCTGGTCGTTTCCTGCGACGTCTATCGTCCTGCGGCTATTGAGCAGTTGAGAACTGTTGCCGAGCAGGCCGGGGTTGATTTTTTCCCTTCGGCGCTGACCGATAAGCCTGTCGATATCGCCCGCAATGCAGTCGATTGGGCAAGACGTCACTACCATGACGTGTTGCTTGTCGATACCGCCGGCCGTCTGTCGATCGACGAGGCGATGATGACGGAGATCGCCGAGCTTCACGCGGCGATCAAACCGATCGAAACCCTGTTCGTAGTTGATGCCATGCTGGGTCAGGATGCGATCAATACGGCCAAGGCCTTTAGTGAAGCTTTGCCGCTGACCGGTATCATTCTGACCAAGCTTGATGGTGATTCGCGCGGTGGTGCGGCGCTCTCTGTGCGCCATGTAACTGGTCGGCCAATCAAATACGCTGGTGTTGGCGAGAAGCTGTCGGGGATTGAAGCTTTTCATCCTGAACGGATGGCTTCGCGGATCCTCGGCATGGGCGATGTCCTGTCGTTGATCGAGGATGCGAAGAAGGGGATCGACGAGCAGCAAGCCGTTGAGTTCGCCAAGAAACTCAAGTCAGGAAAGGGTTTTGATCTCAACGACTTCAAGGAGCAGATCGGCCAGATGCGAAAAATGGGTGGTCTTTCGTCTATGATGGACAAGTTGCCGGCACAGTTTGCCCAGGCGGCAAGTCAAATGCAGGCGGGCGGTGAAGAAAAAACGATCGGTAGAATTGAAGGCATTATCAATTCGATGACACCGGCAGAGCGCAGCAAGCCCGAGCTGCTAAAGGCTTCGCGTAAGCGCCGTATCGCCACAGGGGCGGGAGTGCAGGTGCAGGAAGTCAATCGTTTGCTCAAGCAGTTTGAGCAGTCGCAGAAAATGATG
>JANNNT010000170.1:0-6284 GCA_031398685.1 Rhodocyclaceae bacterium
CCGGATGCCTACATGGAGCGCGCGATCGAGTACCTGAGGACAACTTGTCTTGCGAACTGGAAAGGGAAAAAGCGCTAAGCGTTGAATCGTCAAAACCTCTGCATAGTTGCAGGTTGGCAGCATTTAACGGGGCCAGACTCGACTTGGTTGCAAGCGATTTTTGGACGGCTTCGCATTGATTTCCATCACAACTTGAATTGCCGTACCGCTGCTCGCAGCATGATTTTCCCAATCGACAGCTTTACCGGCCGAACCGGTCAGCCGAAATCCACGCGGCCGGCTCACGCTCCGCATAAGCTCGAACAGCATGTGAGTCCGGATTGTGTGGAATACGCGGCTAAATAGCCCGCGTGGAGCACTTGCGATCAATGCATCGTTGCGTCCTTTCCAGGGAACCGGAGCCATGATGCTTCCTGATGCATTGACGGCTCTTTCTCGGTGAGTTCAACGAATTTCAGCAACCACATCCCTTCAGCGTACCCAACCGGCATGCCATCGGAATTGCCATACGTGAACAGGGCTTTATCGAACCCAACCCGCGCCATGAGGGTACATAACTCCAGCTGGAGCGGAATAGCCCGAGCACCGCGTAGATAGTCCACCACATCCGCTGGTGCTGTTGCATCGCCCGTTGAGGTTGATATAGGCGCACGTTGGACGAACTGGGCAATGGCAAGCTTAACTCTCTCCTTCACCAGTGGGAGTAGCTTTATACGCGGCAGACAAGAAGTTAGAAGTCGCTCGAGGTCGATCGATGCAACGTCTTGCAAATAGTCGGGGTCATGGGTCTTCGCAATAAGTTCGTTCATGATTGAATCCTTTCCACAACACTGGCTCTCGCCAGGGTCGATGATGTCGTTGAGGTATTGAATCTCGATGGGGTAGTCACACCAAGATAAACGCTCAAATCATTGAGCAGAGAAAAATTGAGTCGCCGCACCAGGATGGCGGCATGGGGCCGAGAACTATCGCGGCCGTCTGGAGGAAATCAAATTCCTCAGATTCAAAATTGTGCGGGGGTCAGAAATGGAGCACACGTGCTTGGAATACAAATAGGCTCGTAAGCCCTCCAATCATGACGTCCAGCGCGTACATCGTGTCCAGAGTGCTCATAGTTTCTTCCTTCCGTAATGTAAAAAACTATTCCACTTCGCAAGACGGACTCTATCGGCAGAAAAAACGTGTGTCTGTTGTTTTTTTAGCTTGGTTGCGTATCAGGTTGTAACGAAATGTGATTGGCTAGGAAAAGTGCATTGCCTGTATCGTTGTTTCAGTTCATTGGGGTTAATGGTCAGTTTTTAGCACCAGCGGTATAGCTGGGGCCCGTTTCTACCTCAAGCAGCATCAGTTGGAATACTACCGCCTGCTCTCCGGTATTCGAACCGAGGCGAGTTGGGAAACCTGGATTTCATTTTTTTCTTGAGGGGTCTCTGCGGCGGCTGATGAAGCCGAACGCAGCATTGTCGAGATTGCCTCTCTGGTCGCTTACAAAAGGCGTCTTCTGCTCGAATCACCCAAAGCCGGCCCTGCGGGTTACCGATTGTTCGAGCTGCTGCCAATGATGCCGCGGTTCACCGTCGAACGCGTGAGGCAACAGCTCGGAACTACCTTTCCAACGGCAAACGCCGCCGTCAAGATGCTCGCTGATCTGGGCGTTGTGGCCGAAACGACCGGGCAAAAGAAGAATCGCAGCTTTGGTTACCAGTCGTACATTGCGTTGCTGACGAAGTGAGGGATGTGGCCAGCCAGCCCAGAGCACCTACAGTTGAGAAACTCGCCGCACAAAGTTGAAGGCCGGCGATGGCCGGCCTTCAACGTGGAGCTGCGAACAGCGCATCCCTCTATCGACGAAGATCGAGCGGGAAATACAAGTTGATGCCGGGTGGACGCGGGGGCTCGTAGTAGTACACCGGTGGCGGGACATAGACGGGTTGCGCGTAGTAATAATAGGAGCGCCGGTATTCGGGCTGGTAGCGATAGGCATGGCGATCGTGACGCCACTCACGACGGTGATTGTGATCGCGGCGCGACTCATGCTGGCGATCGCCATGTCGGTTGTCGCGGTAATGGTCATTGTTTCTTTCAGCAAACGCCGGTGATATGGATAAACCGCCCAGCAACGAAGCAAAAGCGAGTGCTATCACGGCCTTGCGGCCCGTTGGCTTGAAGAATCCGGTCTGATTTGTTGAGGATTTCATGGTGATCATTCCTTTCCTGGAATACGTGCTGCGATTACGAACCGGCGAGTTGGGCTCGCGCTCAATACGGCCTGGCCGGCACCGCTTGCCAGCCTTCGGGACAGGCCTTGGTGTAGGGGTAGTACATCTCACTCGATGGGCAGAAATACCAATTTTCAGGGCTGGCCGGCGCTGGAGCTGAATACACCGGGGGCTCCGCGTAGGTTACGGGTGGTGAATATACCGGTTCCACATAGTAAGGCTCGGCATAGACCGGTCTGCTGCGCTCAGCCATGATGGCCAAGCCAGTGATTGCGCCGATAACCGCCAGTCCAGCCCACGCTGACCCACCATCGCCGCGATGATGGTCGTGGCCCCGGCGTCCGTTGCCGCGCTCCGCGTGGGCAGGGAGTGCAACCAGGGATAGTGCAGTGATGAACGTGATGATGACTTTATGCATGACGGGCTCCAGGGACTTCGGGTTACAACACGTGTCTGTGGCAATCTGGGCGCAGCCAATTACCAGCGGCGATCCCATCCACGATGGTAGTGGTGCGGACGCATGGGTCTCCCGTAGTAGGGTTGCTGATAGATCGGGTAGGGGGCAATGACACCGACGCGTGGTCCGACATAGTCCACACGCGGGGGCACAACCATACAGGCCGTGAGGCTCGTGAGCGTGATTGCCGCAAGGACGATCTTCAGAACTTTTTTCATGGTGTTTCCAGTCGCAACGTGATTCATGAACTGATTAACGCAGCGTGAGGACTTTGGACCGACGTCAATTTGTAAGGGTTTGTAAGCAGGGGCCTCGCCGCGAATTCTGGCGACGACGTGCGGACCGTCCTCCCTCGGCCGTTTTGCCAGCGAATTACCGCGCTCAGCTGGACGGCAGGAAGTCCATCATGGTGCGCGCAAAGTCCAGAATGGGCCGTTCCGGATCAGACTTGAGCCTACGGCTCTGAACGATCAGGAATCCGAAGAGGAGCGACAATTGGCCGTTCTCGTCGGGCAAAAGGCGAGCTTCAACGGCCCTGGCGCTCTGACTATTTTGAACATAGACCCCTTCTCGCAGTCTGAATTGCAGGAGTTCACACATTGCTGCTAGAGTGCGTGCGCTGGCGCAGACACCCTGGGCAGTTTGTGTGGCATTAGTATTGCTCGACTGCTACGTCGTACCAGTAACGCTCAAATCACACCATCAAGGACAAAAATGGATTCAACCGTCAATTCCGTCGAAGACACTCTCGCCATTTATCCGGAGAACCTGAACGCCGCGATCAATCTGCGCCTCGCCCTCCTCGGTTTGCCGCTTGCCGCGGGCGCCGGCGGCTTGTCGATTACCACGCTGATGTCGCCGATTCTGGCGCGTCAGAGAGAGTTGAGTCGCCGTCTTGCCGATCGGTTGTGCCCTGCCGATACGCGGATTCAAGAATTTCTGAAGGCGTATCTGGCGGATGTCGGGCCAGCGCCACATCTGCCAGGACGTACCCTGGTTCTCGATCAGGCCGGTCTGGCCCGCGGCCTGTCGCTACCGGCCACCGGAGATTTTTTCAAGTCGCCGCTGCTCAGCAGCTACCGTTTGCGTAATGGTGTATTGCACAACCCGGCCAATGACCGGCGCACGACGGCGGGCGTTTTCCACGTGGCCGAAGGTGGTTTGCCGATACCGGACGACAAGCTGGCCGTGCCCAAGATCGCTTTTTCAAAGCTGCTTTCCCTGGCGCTGAATCCGCCGGCAGAATCGCTGCAGTTGCCATTTTCGGCCTCCGAGGCGGCGCCGGCCATGTGTTTTGTCTCGCTGCTTCTGCGTCCGCTGGTGGTGCCCGCCGTCCCCGGGTTTACAACCGAAAAGCGGATGGAAACCCGCTTTTTCGTTCCCGGAGGTTTGGTCGCCAACCTGGATTTTGTCGAAAGCATTTTCGGCAATGCCGGCGACCCCTATTTGCCGGAGAATGATGCCTCGCTTGATCCCGATCGCTGGACCGGGCACACCGGCTGCGTGATTTTGGCGCCGCACCTGACGCATGTGCCCAAGCACCTGCTCGGCTTGCCGCACTGGGATGCCGCCACCGCCCTGCAGCGGCGCGACGGCATGTGCTACACGACTGAAGCGGAGCTGTATAACGGCGGCAATGCGTTCAAGTTGTGTGCGCGCGATGCGAGAGGGGTGATCGTGACCATCATCGCCGACAACTATTTCGGCTACTGCAAGAAGGAAGTGAAAACGCAGATCAGCTATTCAGCGAATCTTTTCGGTTCCGCCGAAGAAGAGCACTCCGGCGGGGCGCTCGTTTTCCCGAGTTACAACGAGGGCGAGGAGTATACCGATCTGACCGCTGGTGAAGCGTACTCGCTGAAGGACGTGCTGGCGCGTGATGCCGAACGCTTTGCACTGCAGCCCGCAGGGCATGCCCTTGATCGCACGCAGTCGCACATCGTGCTGGTGCCTGAGAAATCAACCTTCAGCCTGCGTAGGAAAACCGTCTCGTGGCAGACCGCCGCCGGCATGACCTCCTCCATCAAGCTGCAGGCAGGAAAAACCTACATCGGACCCAACGGCTATCGCGTGCATATGGAGCCCTTGAGTGCCGATCCGCGGCAGTGGAACCTCGTCGGCACATCGGCGGACGTTACGGCCTGCCATAAGCCGAGCACCGTTTCCGGCGGCGGCAAGTCGGAAATATCCAAGGCGATTTCGGACGCGATTCTGGTCGGCTATGTTTACGTGCCCGACCTCGAAAAGGATATGGATGCCGTTGCGGCGATTCTGGCGCGCGATTTCTCCGACCGTTTCAGCGATCCGGAGAAAAACGGCGTTGACTATCGCCTCATTCTGAGCAGCGAACGCTCCATGGGCAGCGTGATCAAGTTGCTTACTCCGTCCAGCCGCGATTACAACGCGGCGTACAACGCCTGGCTGAGCGCCATTCCGCAGCACGTCAAGGAGCTTGTCTTCGTGGTCAAGCGTTTTCATCGTGCGGAGTGGGGTGACGACTGGCGCAGCCATTATTCGGTCGATGTCATCAACGGCCGTCTGGGCTATTCGCTGAAACTCGACGGCAGCAAGCTGATCGTGAATACCCTGCGCGTCGGTTTCGAAAAAGACGGTTCCTGGCGCGTCTTCGGTTTGCGCCATGATTTTCATCCTGCCATCAAGGTGCAGACCGAGGACGACATCACGGCCAGCGTGGTGGCGCCGGCCGGGCTGGTCGGCGGCGAGCCCGAAGCACTCTCCCGGAAGTTCGTGCAAAACTGCGAGCAGCGTTTGTTCCAGCGCCCGGACGATGCCATCCATCGTGGCTACGATCGGCAGGCCGAAGCCGATATCGCTACTCCGGGAACCTTTATTTCCAACTTCGAGCCGCTTGACGGCGCTGACGCCCGCGAACTGGTTGACGACGCCATCGGTTTCAGCGCCTTTACCGCGCCCATGCAGCAGTTGATTCAAGCCGTTGCCGATGCGCCGGAGGGTTCGTCGCCGGCTTATTTCGTGTCATCGGCGAACCCGCGCCTGGTCGACGGGAAGCCGTCGAAAAACCCGCGCTATCTGCAGTTGCGGCCCGATATTTCGCGTCCAAAAGACACCGCTTCCGCCGAACTGGCGATGCGCCTGTTCCGCAAACAGTCGAGCCGGGAACCGCTCATCACCCCCGTGCATGTGGTGGCTGCGGGGCGCCGCAACAACCCTCCGGAGCCCGGAATCCAGGCGTTGTGTCCCTACAATCCTTTGCACTACATGGAGTTGCCTGAACTCTTCATCGAGTTCATCAGTTCGATGACCGGAAAATCGCCCTCGACGACGGGCGCAGGTTCCGAAGGTGCGCTGACCAAGGGGCCGTTCAATGCCCTGCCGGCCATCATCGACCTGAATGCCGCTTTTGTTTCCTTTGCGCTCACCGGATACGACGGCTGGGTTTCCTGTGCCGGATATGTCGGGCCGGACGTGCGTGTGGGTCACGACGTCAGCCTGCTGGTGCCCGAAGTTTTTGCACGCATGAGTCCGAGTGAACGCAGCGCTAAAAACCTGATCGACCGGGGCGCGCTGGAGCGCATTGCGGATTTCGAGCATCGCGGCCAGACCGTTCTTGCCAGTCGACTTGGCTA
>JANNNT010000186.1:0-19181 GCA_031398685.1 Rhodocyclaceae bacterium
CTTGCCCTTCAACGCGCTTTTTGCGTGTAACGATCTGATGGCGGTTGGCGCCATTCGTGCTCTTAAAGAGCATGGAATATCAGTTCCTGCTCAGGTCGAAGTCATCGGCTTTGACGATATTGAACTGGCGCATCTGGTTGAGCCGCCCCTGTCTACCGTGTCGCAACCGGCATTGGCCATGGGCGCCCAGAGTGCAGAGCTGTTGCTGAGACTTATTGACGGAAAAACTCCGCGACCCAAAACCGTGATTTTGATGCCCAAACTGGTTTTGCGGGGAACGACACGGGCACCACTGGAGGCAAGCAAATGAAAGATCAAACCAGCTATCGGATGGAATTGACGGGCGTCTTCGGCTTCCCGGTTGACGAGAATCCTACCGTTGTCATGATGGAGGCGGCTTTCAAGGCGCTGGATCTTCCCTGGAGTTATCTCAACCTGAAAGTGCTGCCCGAAGATCTGTCGACGGCCATCCAGGGGCTGCGCGCAATGGGTTTTCGCGGAATCAACCTGACCATTCCGCACAAATGCGAAGTGCTCAACTATCTGGATGAAGTGGCCGACGATGCCCGGATCATGGGGGCGGTGAATACCGTGTACATCGAGCAGGGCCGCCTCATCGGCGCCAATACCGATGGCAAGGGTTTCCTGCGTGCTCTCAGCGACGACGCCCGCGTAAATCCGGCCGGAAAGAAGTTCATGATCCTGGGCGCGGGTGGCGCGGCGCGGGCGATCACTGTTGAGCTGGCTCTCGCTGCTGCGGCCGAGATCGTGATCGTCAACCGGAACGAAGTTCGTGGCCGGGAACTGGTCGCGCTGCTTGGCGCAAACACCAGCGTCCGCGCGGTGTTCCAGGCGTGGGATGGCGATCTGGCGATCCCCGAAGACATCGATGTGCTGGTGAACGCCACGTCGATTGGCCTGTATCCGCAGATCGATGAAACGCCACCGTTGAACTACGACACCCTGCGCCAAGGCCTGGTGGTGTGCGACGTGATTCCCAATCCGCCGCGCACGCGCTTTCTTGAGGCGGCCGAGGCGCGCGGGGCCGTCACGCTGGACGGTTTGGGAATGCTGGTCTATCAAGGGGCCATCGCTTTCAAGCTGTGGACCGGGGAAGACGCGCCGGTTGAGGTGATGAAGCGGGCGCTGTCCGCAGAGTTTGCTTCCAGTTAAGGCAAAAGCACGATCAAGAATCAGCAGCGGGCAGTGGTTGCCCAGCTGTGCCCGACATACATAGTGCA
The DNA here is from genome assembly GCA_031398685.1 of Rhodocyclaceae bacterium. Lineage (GTDB taxonomy): Bacteria > Pseudomonadota > Gammaproteobacteria > Burkholderiales > Rhodocyclaceae > Propionivibrio. Next base: position 1,242 of record JANNNT010000186.1, read on the forward strand.
TTAAACAAGGAGAAACAAAGCATGGATAATTTTGAATTTCGCAATCCGACTAAGATCGTCTTCGGCCGCGGTACGGAAGAAAAAGTTGGCGCTGAAGCAGCGGTCTACAGCAAGAAGGTTTTACTGCATTTTGGCGGCAGCAGTATCAAGAGTTCAGGCTTGTACGACCGGGTCACGGCGTCGCTCAAAGCCGCTGGCGTTGAGTGGGTCGAGCTGGGAGGCGTCAAGCCCAATCCGCGTTTGAGCCTGGTCTACGAAGGCGTCAAACTGTGCAAGCAGTATAAGCTTGGCCTCATTCTGGCGGTTGGTGGCGGCAGCGTCATCGATTCGGCCAAGGCCATCGCCATGGGTGCGGTTATCGAAGGCGATGTCTGGGACTTTTACCTGGGCAAGGGCGCTCCGGTCGAGGCGCTGCCCATCGGGACCGTGCTCACGCTCCCGGCCGCCGGCAGCGAAGCCAGCACCGGCACTGTCATTACCAAGGAAGAAGGCTGGCTTAAACGCGCGGTGAATTCCGATTTGATCTACCCGCGCTTTTCCATTCTTAACCCTGAACTGGCGTTTACGCTGCCCGAGTTCCAGATCGCTTGCGGCGCGATGGATATCACCGCCCATCTGATGGAGCGCTACTTCACCAACGTAAAGAACGTGGCCTTCACCGACCGGCTGATCGAAGCGACGCTCAAGACGATCATTCGCCAGGCGCCGTTGATCCTGAAGAATTCAAAAGACTACGATGCGTGGTCCGAATTCATGTGGGCGGGAACCATCGCCCACAACAATCTGCTCAACACCGGACGCGTCGGCGATTGGGCGTCGCACGACATCGAACACGAAATCAGCGGCATCTACGATGTGGCGCATGGTGCCGGTCTGGCCGTCGTTTTTCCGGCCTGGATGAAACACGTGTTGCACCAGGATCTGAACCGTTTTGTGCAATGGGCGGTGCGCGTGTGGAATGTCGAAATGGATGTATTCAATCCCGAAGCCGCAGCCCGCGAAGGGATTGCCAGAATGGAAGCCTTCATCCACTCGCTGGGAATTGGCACCACTTTGGGCAGTCTCGGGATCAAGGATGATCGCATCGACGAGATGGCCGACAAATGCACCAATGGCAACACCCGTACCGTCGGTAATTTCGTGACGCTTGATCGCGACGCGGTGAGGAAGATTTTGCGTCTGGCCGAGTAGAAAAAAGCGCGCCCAGTAATCGGCTAAGTCGATTGCCGGGAATCGCTGCCTGCGGGTGCGGGAATGTTAACGCCCCCGCCAGCGATGAAAAGTTTTACCGCCATTTTGTCCCCGCGCTGGACGGCGGCAACGAATTGTTCCTGACTGAAATACTGTAGCCCCATCGCCGTCAGCTGTGTGCGTGCCTCCAGCGCCGAGATCGCGTGTGTCGCGTGTGTCGCGTGTGGACTGGTGGCGGGCTCCGGTGATTTTGGTGATTCCTGAACCACGACTTTTTGTGGCGGGACGGGTGCTACGACCGGGGCTTCAACCACTACGCCGGCCTTGAGGCGCGCCAGTTTATTGAGGTCCACCAGGTTTTCGATCCGCGCGAAAACCTCGAAGCGGGAAAACGGTTTCTTCATGAAGTCGTCGGCACCGATTCGTTTGGCGTAGAACTGTTCCGTCGCCTGCTCGTTGCCGCTGATCATGACGACCGGAATGTGATGCGTCAGCGGGTCGCGGCGCATCAGGCGCAGGGCGGCAAAACCGTTCATGCCGGGCAGCACGATGTCGAGAAAGACCAGATCGGGTTTCTCCTCGCGCACCAGTTCAAGACCTTTTTCAGCATTCAGCGCCTCCAGCGTGATGCAGCCCGCCGAGCGCAGTATCTTTCTGAGCGCCGCAATAATCGTCGGTGAATCGTCGACGATCAGTACGCGCCTGTCCTTGTGCGAATCAAGTCGTTTACGGCTGCGTCGCTCTACCGGTGAGGACGGAGTTGCAAGGTCCGGTGCCGACGGGGTCTCGGCCTCGGTCTTGCCGAGGATCGAGCGGATCTGCCTGAAGATGGTCATGCCTCACGCCTTTCGATCAAGCCTGTGGTGCAGTCCGCAATATCCCCGGATCTGCAGGTGAATTTCAATGCCTCTAGTATAAGAGCCTTTCCTGTGGAAGACGGCGTTGCGCGCAATTTGCTGGCGCACGTCGCGTCTTCACGACATCGCCCAGGAGCGTGGTGGCGAGCAGATCAACGACCGGCCTGTAGCGGATTAGACACGGGAAGCTTCAGTGCCGTTGCTCTCTGCCCGGTCAATAAACGCAGCCGCGCGCAATCCGCTCCAGCAGGCGCGCCGCAATCCGCGCGGTGCGGCCATCGATATCTAAGGTCGGGTTGAGCTCGGCGAATTCGGCGAGGCGGACCTTGCCGCTTGCCAGCGCCTGATCGACCAGCGCCTCCAGCACGCACAACTCAACGCCACGCGCCGCCGGGGCCGAAACGCCGGGTGCATTGGCCGCCGGCAATACATCAAGATCGATGCTCAGATGCAGCACGTCGACCTGCTCAAGAAAACCGGCCAGAGTCGCCTGCGCCGAATCGAGCATCCATGGCGCCAGTTGATCATCCTCCATCCAGCACACATCGAGCGCCTGCGCCCGCGCAAAAAGAGCCGCCGTATTGGCCGGGCGGGCAACGCCAAAGCAAGCGTAACGGAACGGCCAGCCGCGCGCCGCACAATCCTCCGCGATCTGCCGGAACGGCGTCCCGGACGTGCCGAATTCCCCCGCGCGCAAGTCGAAATGCGCATCGAAATTGAGTACGCCGATGCGTTGCGCCGGCTGCGTCGCCGCCCAGGCAGCAAGCCCTTGCCAGCTCCCCCAGGCCACTTCGTGACCGCCGCCGACGACCAGCGGACGATGTCCCGCCGCCAGCGCCGCCGCTACGTGCGTTCCGAGTTCCAACTGCGCCGCTTCGAGCGCATCGCTTTGACACAGCACATCGCCGCCGTCGTATACCGGGCGTGTCTGATGCCAGGCGCAATTGATCAGCCACTTGCGTACCGCCGCCGGTCCGGCCACCGCTCCCGCCCGCCCGTGATTGCGCACCACGCCCGCATCGCAGGCAAAGCCAAGAAGCACACTACCGGGCGCCTGCCCGGCACTATCGATCCGTAGGGCTTGCACTTTCTGATGCCAGCGTAACGCCAGATCGCCTTCCTCCGAGTCGATTCGGCCTTGCCAGAGTGATTGGTCAGCGGCTTGCCACATGGTTGTAGGCTCCTTCTATATTCTCAAGTACTGATCAAGTCGACACGGATAGCCGAGGAACAAGTGCTTACGACCCTAAGCGGTCTTTTGAACTATTCCACGTTCAAGAAAAAAATGACCTGATTGTTGCAACTGCAAAAGCAAGAGTCGCAACCAGAAACAGCAATTGAAATTTGACGGCCCCAAATATCGAAGAGGAAAAATTGTCTTTGATTGTATTTTTCTCACTCAACGACAAATGGCTCAAGCCGCCAGCCCACATGCTAGAGATGGTGCTAAACGGCGTGTCTTTCAAATCCTTTCCCCATCGAAAAGAATCGTAGGTGAGGAAGCCACAAAGAACGGTCAGTATTAAAAGAAGCAAAGAACTCAATTGGGTTGCCTCATTTTTCTTATATAAGTACATCGTCCATTAAGCGTAGTCGAAATCCACTGCGAGGGACCGCTTCTGGCCGAATTGCGATTGACATCATACCTTTCTGCATAACCGACCTTCTCATTCCCTCGAGCTCCCGCCAACGAAACGCCTCACCAGAGGCCGTGCCCCCATCCGGTAGGCCAGTTCCGCCGGCCGATCAATCGCCCACAGCGCCAGGTCGGCGCGCTTTCCATTCTCCAGCGTCCCTCGGTCAGACAGCAGCCCAAGCGCTCGTGCGGCTTCGCGGGTCATTCCGGCCAGGACTTCGGCCGGGGTGAGGCCAAACAGGGTGCAGGCCATGTTCATGGCGAGGAGCGGCGAATCGAGCGGTGAGGTGCCGGGATTGCAGTCGGTGGCGACGGCCATCGGCACGCCGGCAGCGCGTAGGTCGGCGACCGGGGGCTGACGGGTTTCGCGCAGGCTGTAGAAGGCGCCGGGCAGGAGGACGGCGGTAGTCCCGTTGGCGGCCATGGCGGCAATGCCTTCGGGCGAGAGGTATTCGACGTGGTCGGCGGATAGCCCGCGATAGCTGGCGACGAGTGCCGCGCCGCCCTGATCGGTGCGCTGTTCGGCGTGCAGCTTGACCGGCAGGCCAAGCCGCGTTGCGGCGTCGAACAGGCGTCTGATCTGCGCGGGCGAAAAGGCGATGTCTTCGCAAAAACCATCGACCGCGTCGATCAGGCCTTCGCCGTGCAGTGCCGGCAGCATTTCGCCGATGACCCGATCAAGGTAGTCGTCGGCGCGGCCGGCGTATTCGGGCGGGACGGCGTGGGCGCCAAGAAAGCTGGTGCGCACGCTGACACCCTCGCCGGCGAGTTGCCGGGCCACGCGCAGCATCTTGCGTTCGCTGGCAAGGTCAAGGCCGTAGCCGGATTTGATTTCGACGGTGGTGACGCCCTCGCCAAGCATGGTCAGCAGGCGCTTGCGGCTTTGCGCATACAGGGTGGCTTCGTCGGCCGCTCGCGTCGCGGCGACGGTGGCGCGGATGCCGCCGCCGGAGCGGGCAATCGATTCGTAGGATTCGCCGTCCAGCCGGCGTTCGAATTCGTCGGCGCGGTTGCCGGCGTAGACGAGGTGGGTGTGGCAGTCGATCAGGCCGGGGGTGAGCCAGCCGCCGTCGCCGTCGACTTCGTGTTCGGCGACCAGCCCGGAAGGAAGCGCCGCTTCCTTGCCAGACCAGATGATGCGTCCGCCCGAAACGGCGAGCGCGGCATCATGAACGCTGCCGTACGGATCGGCGGTGTTGCCCACCATCGTCGCCAGATGCACGCGGCGCAGCAGCAAATCGGCGTGCATGGTTTTACCCGATCATCGGCAGATTGAGCCCGGTTTCATGCGCCGTCTCGATGGCTAGCGGATAGCCGGCGTCGGCGTGGCGCATGACGCCGGTCGCCGGGTCGTTGAACAGCACGCGCTCCAGCCGGCGGTCGGCGGCTGCGCTGCCATCGGCAACGATGACCACGCCCGAGTGCTGGGAGTAACCCATGCCGACGCCGCCGCCGTGGTGCAGCGATACCCAGGTCGCGCCGCCGGCGGTGTTGAGCAGCGCGTTGAGCAGCGGCCAGTCGGAAACGGCGTCGGAACCGTCCATCATGGCTTCGGTTTCGCGGTTGGGGCTGGCCACCGAACCGGTGTCGAGGTGGTCGCGGCCGATGACGATCGGCGCCCTGAGTTCACCCTTGCGCACCATCTCGTTGAAAGCCAGGCCGAGACGATAGCGATCCTTGACGCCGACCCAGCAGATGCGCGCCGGCAGGCCCTGGAAGGCGATGCGCTCGCGCGCCATGTCGAGCCAGTGGTGCAGGTGCGGATCGTCGGGGATCAGCTCGCGTACCTTGGCGTCGGTGCGGTAGATGTCTTCCGGGTCGCCCGACAGCGCCACCCAGCGGAACGGCCCCTTGCCCTGACAGAACAGTGGCCGCACGTAGGCGGGAACAAAGCCGGGGAAATCAAAGGCGTTTTCGACGCCCATGTCGAACGCCATCTGGCGGATGTTGTTGCCGTAATCGAGCGTCGCCGCGCCGCGCGACTGCAGCGTCAGCATGGCGCGCACCTGCAGCGCCATCGACTGTTTGGCCGGCTGCACGATGCTCTCCGGGTCGGACTGCCGACGCGCACGCCATTGCTCCATGCTCCAGCCTTGCGGCAGATAGCCGTTGATCGGATCGTGCGCGCTGGTCTGGTCGGTGACCACGTCCGGCGTAATGCCGCGCGCGACGAGTTCGGCGAAAACGTCGGCGGCGTTGCCGAGCAGGCCGACCGAGCGCGGCTGGCCGTCGCGCTTGGCGGCTTCGAGAATGGCCAGCGCCTCATCGAGCGTCGTGGCCTTGCGGTCGATGTAGCGGGTCTTCAGGCGGAAATCGATGCGCGATTCGTCGCATTCGACGGCCAGCATCGAGAAACCGGCCATGGTCGCCGCCAGTGGTTGTGCGCCGCCCATGCCGCCGAGGCCGCCGGTGAGAATCCAGCGTCCGGCGGGTTGGCCTTCGAAGTGCTGGTTGGCGATGGCAAAAAAGGTTTCGTAGGTGCCCTGCACGATGCCCTGGCTGCCGATGTAGATCCAGCTGCCGGCGGTCATCTGGCCGTACATCATGAGGCCCAGGCGGTCGAGTTCGTTGAAATGTTCCCAGGTCGCCCAGTGCGGCACCAGATTGGAGTTGGCGAGCAAAACACGCGGTGCATCTGCATGGGTGCGGAACACGCCGACCGGTTTGCCGCTCTGGATGAGCAGGGTCTGGTCGTCTTCCAGCGTTTTTAGCGAGGCCAGAATCTGGTCGAAACACGCCCAGTTGCGTGCCGCACGGCCGATGCCACCATAGACGACGAGCGCTTCCGGATGCTCGGCCACTTCGGGATCAAGGTTGTTCTGCAACATGCGGAAAGCCGCTTCGGTGAGCCAGCTTTTGCAGTTCAGGGTGGTGCCGCGCGGGGCGCGGATGACGCGGCGGCTGTCGAGGCGGGGGTCTTGCTGGGGTTCGTTCATTGCATTCTCCAGAGTGTTCATGGGGACGGCCTGTTCAGAAATGGCCGGTAAATTGATAGCGCATGCCGGGATGCCACAGGTTGGCCACCGTTGCTACCGTGCCGCGCGACCAGGTGCGCCGGTGCAGCAGCAGTGCCGGTTCGGCACTGGTCATGCGCAGGTGCGCGCGGGTGGTTGCGTCGGTCAGCCGCGCCTCGATGCGATACTCGACGCGCTGCAAGGGAGCTACCCGCACCAGGTACTCGTTGGGCGTGATCAGGGAAAAGTCCTGCGCCAGATAGTCGGGTACCAGCGCCGCATTGACCCAGCGCTCCTCCAGTTGCACCGGCTCGTCGTTTTCGAAGTGCAACAGGCGCGAGTGGGAAAGCCGGCTACCGATGGTCAATTGCATTTCCTGCGCCAGCCCCGGTGTCGCGTCGAGGGCTTCGAGGGTCAAAATCTCGGCGTGATGATGGTGTCCGCGCGCCGCGATTTCTTCGGCGATGCTGCGAATCTCGACCAGCGTCGACTGGTACTTGGGCGGTGCCACGTAGGTTCCGGCACCCTTGGTCCGGGTCAGCACCTGCGCGTCGGTGAGCTCGCGCAGGGCGCGGTTGACCGTCATGCGCGCCACGCCGAACTGGCGCGCCAGTTCGTTCTCGGACGGGATCTGCGCGCCTTCACTCCACTCGCCCGCATCGATGCGGGCGAGGATGTGCTCCTTGATCGCCTGATAGGCGGGCAACGCGTTCACTTCGCCCATCACAGGTCCTGCGAAGCGAAGCGCAGCGGGCTGTGGGCGGCAATGCTCGCCTGCTGCACGGCCTGTTTGATGGCCTCGATGTCGGGCGCGAAGTAGCGGTCGATATCGTAATGCGGTACGGCGGCGCGGATGTGCTGCATCACCGCCTGCAGCTTCGGGCTGGTGACGTGTGGCGCGCGCAGATCGACGCCTTGCGCGGCGGCGAGCAGTTCGATGGCCAGGATGGTTGCCGTGTTCTCGGCCATGTCGCCCAGCTTGCGCGCGGCGAAGGTGGCCATCGAGACGTGATCCTCTTGATTGGCCGAGGTCGGCAGTGAATCGACCGAAGCCGGGTGCGCCAGCGTTTTGTTCTCGGAGGCCAGCGCGGCGGCGGTGACATGGGCGATCATGAAGCCGGAGTTCACGCCACCGTCGCGTACCAGGAAGGGCGGCAGGCCGGACAGGGTGTTGTCGATCAGCAAGGCGATCCGGCGTTCGGCCAGAGCACCGATTTCGGCCACGGCCAGCGCCAGGTTGTCGGCGGCGAACGCTACCGGCTCGGCGTGGAAGTTGCCGCCCGAGAGCACTTCGCCGGTGTCGGGGAAAATCAGCGGATTGTCGGATACGCCGTTGGCTTCGATCAGCAGAATGTTGGCGGAATGATGCATCTGGTCGAGGCAGGCACCCATCACCTGCGGCTGGCAGCGCAGGCTGTAGGGGTCCTGCACCTTGCCGCAGTCGCGGTGCGCGAGATTGATTGCCGACCCCGCAAGCAGGTCGCGATAGGCGGCAGCACTGGCAATCTGGCCACGCTGTCCGCGCAACTCGTGGATACGCGCGTCGAAAGGCTTGGTCGAACCGGCCGCCGCATCAACGGAGAGCGCGCCGGAAACCAGTGCGCTCTGGAACAGATCTTCGATGTCGAAAAGATGCTTGAGCGCCAGCGCGGTTGACGCCTGGGTCCCGTTGAGCAAGGCCAGGCCCTCCTTGGCAGCCAGCGCCATTGGTTGCAGCCCGGCGTGCTGCAGGCCTTCGGTCGCCGGCGCGCGGCGACCGCTGATGAAAACGTCGCCAACGCCGAGCAGGGTCAGCGACATGTGCGCCAGCGGCGCCAGATCGCCGGACGCGCCGACCGAACCCTTGCACGGAATGAGCGGCAGCACATCGGCGTTGAACAGGGCGAGCAGCGCGTCGATTACCGGACGCCGCACGCCGGAGTGGCCGCGACCAAGGCTGGACAGTTTGAGCGCAATGATCAGGCGTACCACCGGCGCCGACATCGGTTCGCCGATGCCGACCGCGTGCGAAAGCACCAGGTTGCGCTGCAGGAGTTCGAGCTGCTCGTGCGGGATATGCGTCTGCGCCAGCCGTCCGAAACCCGTGTTGATGCCATAAGCCGGCTTGCCGCTGGCGGCGATGGCCGCTACGGCGTCTGCCGCCGTAGCGATGGCGGCATGGCAGGCGGGGTCGAGTTGCAGCGCGCAGGAGCTACGCGCGATCAGGCGCAGTTGAGCGAGGGAAATACGGCCCGGGGTGAGGGTCACGGAGGTCATGGGGAGATCCTGTATAGACAAGTGAGCCTGAGTATAGGCGATACTATCTGTCTATACAAGAACAGCGTGGGCGAATTTCGTTGCCTATTTCCCGAGTATTCAAAGCCAGTTGCATCGGGAAAAAAACACGGGGAATAACGAAACACGCCGCGCCAGAAACGAGCTTTGAGCCGCTCTTCTCAAATTGCACACGAGCATCCTGTATTATTTGACACCGTTGAAACCAATCAGAGAACTGAAGTGCACCCAATCATTCTGGATCATGTCCCCGATATCAAACTGATCGCCTGCGACATGGACGGCACGCTGCTTGACGATGAAAGTGTGATCCATAACGATTTCTGGCCTCTGATCGACCAGCTACATGCTCGTGGGATCATCTTCTGCCCGGCTAGCGGTCGGCAGTACTACAACCTGCTGGAGCGGTTCGAGCCGATTGCCGACGAGGTGATCTTCATTGCCGAAAACGGCACCTACGTGGTGCGACAAGGCGCCGAACTCAGCTCCGACTGTCTGACCGGAACCGTGGCACAGGATCTGATCCGGGTTGCACGGGAGCTCAAATCAAGGGAATCGGGCGTCGGCATCGTCCTTTGCGGCAAGCGCTCAGCCTACATCGAACGGCCGGCTCCAGAGTTCTTCGCCGAGGCGGCCAAGTATTACCATCGGCTGGACACCGTCGATGATCTGTTGGCCGTCGAGGACGACATCCTCAAGGTGGCGATCTTCTACTTTGAGTCGGCCGAACGGGTGACCGCCCCCGCATTTGCCAGCTTTCGCAACAGCCACCAGGTGGTCGTCTCCGGTGCGCACTGGCTCGATATCATGGCTCCGCAAGCGAGCAAAGGATCCGGCATCCGACACATCCAGGAAACGCTGCGCATCACCCGGGACCAGACGATGGTTTTTGGGGATTTCCTCAACGATCTGGAAATGATGGACGTAGCCACCTATTCCTTCGCCATGGCCAATGCGCATCCGCTGCTGAAGGAACGTGCCAGCTTTATGTCGCCCGGGAATACGGACAATGGCGTGGTGCGCACGATCAAGTCCGTACTCAGGATTGACTAGTGCACAGTGCGTAGTGCAATAGGTGCCTTGGGGCCTGTTGTTCTGGAACACGTTTGCGCGCACACGGGGCGCAATCAGGACAGCTGAGAAACCGTGTATGCTGCTTTTGAATTTACAGTGAAGGAGCATGACGATGTCGATGTTTGTTTCCGGTCTGGTTTTGTTCTTCGTTCTGCATTTCGCCACCGCGACGCCTTCCGTGCGCCAAAGACTCGTGAAGATCGCCGGCGAGAATGCCTGGAAGGGTCTGGTAGCGCTGGGCTCGCTGGGCGCCGTCGTCCTGATCAGCGTCGGCTGGTCGTCCGCACCAAATACCGTCCTGTTTGTCCCGAGCGCACTCGCCATCCGGTTGGCTCCCGTGCTGGTCAGCGTCGCGCTGGTGCTGTTTGTGATCGGCGGTGGAAACCTCAAAGGCCACATCCGGCGCAGGTTGCACCACCCGATGCTGGTTGGTGCCATTCTCTGGTCGGGCACCCACCTGCTGGCCAATGGCGGCTTGCGGGAAACCTTGCTTTTCGGGGCGTTTCTCGTCTTCTCGGTCTATGCCCTGTGCTCGCTGTTGCTCGCGGGAAAGCGCGCCACCTTCGTGCCGGCCTGGAAATGGGATGCCATTGGTGTCGTCATCGGACTGTTTGTCGCCATCGGTTTCATGCACGGCCACCTGGGGTTGTTCGGCGTCGCGGTGGTCTGAAGCGGGCGTAAGCCATTTCAATAACCCGACCGGCAGCAAGCCGTCATGTCGCGGGTTTTCTGACAAGTTGTTTGGCAAACGCGGCGTCGTTCTTGGTAATGCGGCGTATCTTTTGCGGCCCCATGGAATCGACCAGGCGCACAAACTCATCCAGCGGCAGGGCCTCGGAGAGCGGTGTGTTGTTTCCTTCACTCTGCTCGCATAACTTGAACAGGCCATTGCCCGTCAAGACCATCAGGTAGTGATGCCCTTCGCTCCGCGTATTTAGCCGGGCGACGGCGGCAGTGGCACGAGTTGAACGCATGCGGACCTCCCATGAAAAGATGAAATCAGAAACAGCGACGGCCCGTCAAGGCGCAAAGCCTGACCATACCTTATTTTTATCTTCGGATTGATGCCATACCCCAGCACAGCCTGAACCGCCTCTGAGGGCGACAATTCAGGAAGGGGGGATATGAGGTAATTTTACCCGGGCAATATTTACATGTTAATTATTATCCGGGTATAATTGAGTTTTGCCGAATTACTGAAGGAAGCTCGTCATGGAGAGTACTGCCCTGAATTGCATTGCCTTTGAAGGCAGCCGACGCATCGCCAGCGGCCCGCCCACCGAAGTCGCACTCAAGGTGAAAGAAGTCTACGACGCACACCCGCTCTCTCGAATTCTGGTCTTCAATGCCGTGACCAGCGAACCGATCGAGTTCGATTGTCGGGGAACTGCTGCGCAGGTGATGAGCAGAATCACCGCCGCCACCAAAGATGTTTCGCCGCTCACTGATCCCCCCAAGCCAGAGCGCACGGCGCCTGCCGGTCCGGGTCGGCCGAAGTTGGGCGTGGTCGCGCGCGAAGTGACCTTGCTGCCGCGTCACTGGGAATGGTTGAGCACTCAGCCCGGCGGCGCATCGGTCGCTTTGCGCAAACTTGTCGAGCAAGCAAAACGCGCCAGCGCTTCAGTCGATCGCGTTCGTCAATCCCAGAACGCAACGTTCCAGTTCATGTCCGTCATGGCCGGCAATCTGGACGGTTTTGAAGAGGCCGCGCGCGCCCTGTTTGCCGCCGATCGTCCGTGCTTTGAAACGCTGATTACGGCCTGGCCGGCCGATGTTCGTGAGCATCTGGAGCAATTGGCCGCAACGGCATTTCAGCTTGAAGCTCATCAGGATGAGCAACATGCTTAAGTCGCTTCGCTCCGGCGAGGCCGCCATGCCTTTCATCATGCTGACCGTGTTGATCGACATGGTGGCGATTGGTCTGATTATTCCGGTTTTGCCTGCGCTGGTCGGCAGCTTTTCAAGCTCCCCGGCCGATCAGGCGTACTGGTACGGCGTGGTGGCGTTTTCCTTCGGTATCTCGAATTTCCTGGCCTCGCCGATGCTCGGCGCGCTGTCCGACCACTTCGGACGCCGGCCGTTGCTGTTGCTGGGGTTTCTCGGATTGGGACTGAGCTTTTTCGGGACCGCGATGTCCACCACGATATGGGGATTGATCGCCGTGCGGGTGGTTGGTGGCGCCATGCAGGCCAACGCGGCGATCGCCAATGCTTATGTCGCCGATATCACCGCGCCCGAACACCGGGCCAAGCGTTTCGGCATGCTCGGTGCCATGATGGGACTCGGATTCATCATTGGGCCGGTCATGGGCGGGCTGCTGGGGGCGGTCAACCTGCAGCTTCCGTTCTTTGTCGCGGGCGTGCTGGCCATGATCAATCTCCTCTACGGGTATTTTGTGTTGCCCGAATCCTTGCCGGATTCGCTGCGCAAACCCTTTAGCTGGAAAGCCACCAATCCGGTGTCCTCATTGCGCGCCTTGTCCCGGTTGAAAGGTGTCGGCCCATTGGTGGGCGTGGTCGCATTCAGCGGACTCGCGCAGTTCGTGCTGTATACCAGCTGGGTGCTTTACACCACCTTCAAGTTCGGCTGGGGGCCACTGGAGAATGGCTGGTCGCTCGCTGTGGTCGGCGTCGTGTCGGTCGCGGTACAGGGCTTCCTGCTTGGCCGTCTGCTCAAGCGCTTTACCCCGCAACGGCTGGCCATCATCGGTCTGGTCTCGTCGGTGCTGGCCTATGCCTTGTGGGGCGCGGCGAGCGAAGGCTGGATGATGTATGCCGTCATCGCGGTCAATATCTTTGGCGTTACGGTCACGGCGTCGGTTCAAAGCCTGATTTCATCCGCCGCGGACAGCCGCAGCCAGGGCCAGACGCTCGGCGCGGTGAGCTCACTTAACGGCCTCATGGCGGTTCTGGCACCGATGCTGGGGGCGCCATTGCTCGGTCTTGTGTCACATTTGCCCAGGGGCGACTGGCGAATTGGCGCACCGTTCTATTTTTGCGCAACACTCCAGGCAACGTCGTTGTGCCTGGCTGTGCTTCATTTACGGCAGCACCGAAAAGTCTAGAGGTCGAGTGACGGCCTGCCTGAGAGCAAAGCAACATGGGCGTCTTGAACAGGGTTGTCGCGCAAGCCAATATCCATGCGACTTTCACGGCATACTGCCCATGGATCACCTATTAACGGGCCTCGCAGAGCAGTGCCTGTGGAGGTCGCGAATTGTCCGTCGGCTTTCGCCACGCCCGGTTTCAATTTCGTCAGACAAACACGGCATTGACCGCTAAACTGGCGTCCCCGCGCAGACGGCAATACGCCAACCGCCTTTGTCCGGCGAATTGAATGAGGAAGAATCATGGAAGACAACATTGAAGTTCAGCGCATGACCGGGTTGATTGTCCAGGCCATGCAGTTATCGAGAGACCCGGTGACGGCCGCCGGCGCCGCGCATGTTCCGTCGATCAAGATCGAGAGTTCCGCCCAGGCCAATCATCTGGCGCGTTGTATCGCCGCCTTTACGACCGACGATGCACTGGCCAGCGAGATGGAGGAGATCGTCGATGAATCTCCCGCCTTTCTGATCAGTCAGGTCATGGCCGTGCGCCAGGAACTGGAGCGCTTTACCGGCAAGCATGCCGATCTCGAAAAACAGGTGTGGACGCTCATTTATGCCGGGCGTCGCGAGCGTTCGCGCGTCATGCAAACGCTGGCACGGCGGAGTGTGCTCTAAAGACCTTTAGGCATGGCGCGGCCGTTCTCGGTTCGCTTCATGGATCGCCTTGATCTTGATCTGCGTCATCCCGAGGGGGTGTAGGGCGAGTGCTATAATCGGCCGCTGTCTTGGTCACTCTCGCGCCTAAACAGCAACCCTAACTCTCGCACAACTCATGGCGCTTTTCACTCTCGGCATCAATCACCGTACGGCGCCACTCTCGGTTCGCGAGCAAATGGCGTTTCATGCTGAAGAGTTGCGCCGGGCGCTGACCGATCTGGTCAGTGATGGGCGCGTTCATGAGGCGGCGATTCTGTCGACGTGCAACCGTACCGAGCTTTACTTCCAGGCCGAATCACCGCAGGGAGCCATCGAGTGGCTCGCTAAATACCGCCGCCTGACGCACCTTGAGATTGAGCCTTACCTCTATACCCATCCCGAGCGCGAGGCGGTGCGCCACGCCTTCCGTGTCGCCAGTGGGCTGGACTCCATGGTGCTCGGCGAGCCGCAGATTCTGGGCCAGATGAAGGAGGCCGTGCGCATCGCCAGGGAGTCCGGGACGCTCGGCACGATCTTGAACAAGCTGTTCCAGAATTCCTTTGCGGTGGCCAAGGATGTGCGTTCGACCACGGCCATCGGTGCCAACATCGTCTCCATGGCGGCGGCGGCGGTACGTCTGGCGGAGCGCATTTTCGAGCGCATTGCCGATCAGAAGGTGCTGTTTATCGGCGCTGGCGAGATGATCGAGCTGTGTGCGACCCACTTCGCGGCGCAGAAGCCGAAGAAGATTGTCATCGCCAACCGGACAATTGATCGCGGCCGCGCACTGGCCGATCGTTTCGGTGCAACGGCGATTCGCCTCGAAGACGTCGGCGAGCGCCTGGCCGAATTCGATATCGTGGTTTCCTGCACGGCCAGCCAGTTGCCGATCATCGGACTGGGGCTGGTCGAGCGGGCGATCAAGGCGCGTCGTCACCGTCCGATGTTCATGGTCGATCTGGCCGTGCCGCGTGATGTTGAGCTTGAAGTCGGCGAACTGGGCGACGTTTTCCTTTACACCGTCGATGACCTCGCGCAGGTCGTCGAGTCCGGGATGGAGTCGAGGCAAACGGCGGTGCTTGATGCCGAAACCATCGTTGCCGCGCGCGTGGAAAGTTTTCTGCTGTGGTTGCAGACGCGTGAGACGGTGCCGGTGATCCGCTCCCTGCGCGATACCGCCGAACGCACCCGGCGCCACGAAATGGAACACGCACTGAAGCTGCTGGCCAAGGGCGACGATCCGGCGATTGTGCTGGATCACCTGTCGCACCGGCTGACCAACAAGTTCCTGCATTCGCCGACGCAGGCGCTGAATCGGGCCGAGGGCGACCGCGGCGAGTTACAGGCGCTGGTGACGCGGCTGTTTAACCTGCATCACGATTGATTGACTATGAAACAAAGTATTCGCGACAAACTTGAAAACCTGGTTGGCCGTCTGGACGAACTGGATCGCATTCTGGCGAGCGGGGAAGCGACGCGTGACATGAATCAGTACCGCAAGCTGACGCGTGAGCATTCCGATCTCGGCCCGGTGGTCGCGCTTTACCAGACCTGGAAGTCAACCGAGGCCGATCTGCAATCGGCACAGGAGATGATGGCCGACCCGGAGATGAAGGAACTGGCCGAGGCGGAGATGAAATCTGCCAGAGAGCGTTTGCCCGAAATCGAAAGTGAACTGCAGAAACTCTTGCTGCCGAAGGACGCCAACGACGACCGCAACGTCTTCCTGGAAGTTCGCGCAGGTACAGGTGGCGACGAATCGGCGCTGTTCGCCGGCAATCTGTTTCGCATGTACACGCGCTTTGCCGAGCGCCAGCGCTGGCAGGTGGAGGTCGTTTCGTCCAGCGACTCGGACGTTGGCGGCTACAAGGAAGTGATCGCGCGCATCGTCGGGAGCGGTGTGTATTCGAAACTCAAGTTCGAGTCGGGCGCGCACCGTGTGCAGCGCGTGCCGGAAACAGAAGCGCAGGGTCGCATCCACACTTCGGCGTGTACCGTTGCCGTGATGGCGGAAGCCGACGAACTGGAAGACGTTCAGATCAACCCGTCCGAGATTCGTGTCGATACCTTCCGCGCCTCGGGGGCGGGTGGGCAGCACATCAACAAGACCGATTCGGCGATTCGCATCGTCCATCTGCCGACCGGCATCGTCGTCGAATGCCAGGACGGGCGTTCGCAGCACAAGAACAAGGCGCAGGCCATGTCGGTGCTGGTAGCGCGTATCAAGGATGCGCAGGAGCGCGAGCAGCACGCGAAAATTGCTTCGGAGCGTAAGAGTCTGATCGGCAGTGGCGATCGTTCCGAACGTATTCGCACCTACAACTTTCCGCAAGGGCGGGTGACCGACCATCGGATCAATCTGACGCTGTACAAGATCGACTCGATCATGGATGGCGATCTCGACGAACTGGTCGGCGCGCTGGCCAACGAGCATCAGGCCGAGCTGCTC
The DNA here is from genome assembly GCA_031398685.1 of Rhodocyclaceae bacterium. Classification (GTDB taxonomy): domain Bacteria; phylum Pseudomonadota; class Gammaproteobacteria; order Burkholderiales; family Rhodocyclaceae; genus Propionivibrio. The sequence goes on from JANNNT010000186.1 coordinate 17,422, forward strand.
GCGGCGCTGGCCGATTCGGAACGATGACCTCTACGGAGTGCATTGGCGACGCCTGGCGTCGTGCCAGTCAGCGCATTGCCCGGCTGGATGCGCGCTTGCTGCTGGAGCTCGTTTGCGGGTGCACGCATGTCGATCTGATCGCGCACCCTGAACGTAAGCTGTTGGCTGCCGAGGCCGTTCAGTTCAATGTGCTTCTGGCGCGTCGCGCGGCAGGCGAACCACTGGCCTATCTGCTCGGCAGTGCCTTCTTCTGTGGGCTTGAATTTGCCGTATCGCCGGCAGTGTTGATTCCCCGCCCGGATACGGAAGTGCTGGTCCAACAGGCAAAGAAACGGGCACAAACGTTTGCCGCACCGCACATTGTGGATATGGGCACCGGCTCCGGAATCGTCGCCATCCTGCTGGCGCGGCTTTGCCCGTCGGCCGTGCTTACAGCCGTTGATGTGTCGTCAGCGGCGCTCGACGTGGCGCGTACCAATGCCGCCCGGCTCAGTGCGCAGGTCCGTTTCCTTGAAGGCGACTGGTATGCCCCGCTCGGCGCTGAGCGCTTTGACCTGATTGTTTCCAACCCGCCCTACGTGGCCGATGGCGATCCGCACTTGCAGCAGAACGGTCTGCCGTTCGAGCCGCAACTCGCATTGACCGACGGAACCCTGGCAGGCGATGGGCTGGCATGCATCCGGACCCTCATCGCCGGCGCGTACCGGCATTTGCTGCCCGGCGGCTGGCTCTTGATTGAACACGGCTACGATCAGGCGGTCAAACTTAGGGAGTTACTGCAAGCGGCGGATTTCGCCGATGTCGATTCCTGGCGCGATGGCGCGGCGATTGAGCGGGTGAGCGGAGGTCGTTTGCCTTGACGCCGGATGCCGCGTGCCGGTAAACTAATTCCCGATTGATTTACTCAACTTTAAAGAGGTTTGTTAATGGACGTGCAGCAACTGATCAAGGAACAAGTAACGGGCAACCCGGTGGTGCTCTACATGAAGGGGACGCCGAAAGCGCCAATGTGCGGCTTTTCCGCAACGGCGGTGCAGATCCTGCAGGCCTGCAATCTGCCGCTGTTCTTCAGCGTCAATGTGCTTGAGGATCCGGCGATTCGCGACGGAATCAAGGAATACGGTAACTGGCCGACCATCCCCCAGCTTTACATTCGTGGCGAACTTGTTGGCGGCTGCGACATCATGCGCGAGATGCATCAGAGCGGGGAGCTCAAAACAATGCTCGAAGGTATCGCCGCGCCGGACTGATTGTCAGTCAGAACTCTCCTCGTCATTCCCATCGCGTCGGCGACGAAACCAAGCACCTCGTCGGCGCGCTTCCGCAGTCCCTCGTAATTTTCGTGGTCGCCGTCGACCAGCAGCAAGTAGGTACTCTCCTTGCGCGATTCGGCATGGAGCAGTTCGGCGTCTTCAACCGGCACCGTCGTGTCGTACATTCCATGGGCCAGCAGTACCGGGCAGACGATATCACCGATGCTGTTTTGCGGTGCGATGTCCTCAAAACTGTAGCCAATCACACGCTGGATGTAGCTCAGCGTATACCAGCCGAATGGGATGAAGGGTACCGATCTGGACGCCAGGTAGCGACGCATGATTCGTTCGGGATGCGCGAAGGATGCCAGGCTGACGACGGCGGCGATTTCCTTGCGTCGAGATGCGACCAGCAGGGCGGCGGCGGCACCGACAGAGTGGCCGATCAGACCGATTCGGGAAGTGTCGGTTTCGGGTTGTTGCAGTAGCCAGTCGAGCGCGCTTTCG
>JANNNT010000189.1:0-5252 GCA_031398685.1 Rhodocyclaceae bacterium
GTATGGCGTGTCACCCGGTTCTCTGCTCAAGATGCTGGAAACCCTGACCGAAGGCGATACAGTCGCGCAGATCGTTGATGGCAACAAGCGATTCAATTTGGTCATTCGTTTGCCCGACAGTGCCCGTGACACCCAAGGGCTGGGCAATATCCTGATTACCACGCCGCACGGCCGGATTCCTCTGTCACAGATCGCCAGTATTGAGGAATCGGATGGGCCCAATCAAATCGGACGGGAGAACGGGCGACGGCGCATCGTGATTTCTGCCAACACTGATGGTTCGGATATGTCAAAGATCGTTGAACAGATCCGGGAAACTGTCGGCGCCCTCCACCTGCCCGAGGGCTACTTCATCAGCATCGAAGGGCAATTTGAGGCACAAGAACAGGCGACGCGTCTGATCGGCGGCCTTTCGCTGATCTCGCTCGCACTGATTTTCATGGTGTTGTACAGCCGCTACAAGTCGGCCAGGCTGGCCGCCATGATCATGGGCAACATCCCGATGGCGTTGATCGGTAGCGTGATCGCCATGTGGCTGGCCGGAATTTCGCTCTCGGTGGCCTCTTTGGTTGGTTTTATCACGCTCACCGGCATCGCCACGCGTAACGGCATCCTGAAGGTCAGCCATTACATCAATCTTTGCAAGTTCGAGGGGGAAAGCTTTAGCCAACGCATGATTGTTCGCGGTTCGCTGGAACGCTTGACGCCAGTGCTCATGACGGCGTTGACGGCGGCCCTGGCCCTGGTTCCCTTGCTGTTTGCCGCGGATGCGCCAGGCAAGGAAATTCTTCATCCGGTGGCGGTGGTGATCTTTGGCGGATTGGTGAGTTCAACGCTACTCGATACCTTGCTGACGCCGCTGATGTTCTGGCTGTTCGGCGAGAAACCGTTGAAAGCCCTATTGCAAGATCGTAGTACCGAAACATACTAAGTTTTACCCCGCCCGGGCGGAAGCCTGGGGCATTTACTTGAAAAGGAGACATCATGAAAAAATTGCTGATTGCCGCATCGATTGCACTGTGTTCTACCCTGGTTTTAGCCGATGGCGATCTCAAGCCGCAACAAGGTGGCGTAATGGCCGAAGCAAAATCCGGCCATCGGATTGAGCTTGTCGTATCTACCGACATGGCTATGGTTTACTTGAGCGATCACGGCAGTAAATTCGTTGATAGCAAGGGTGTCACAGGAGAATTGACGCTCTTGACTGGAACGGAAAAGACCTCTGCAAACCTGACAGCAAGTGGCGCAAACACCTTGATGGCCAGTGGCAAGTTCAAGACGGCATCGGGAACCAAGGCGGTCGTCAAATTTACCTTGCCGGGCAAGGCTGAGGAGTTGGTTCGCTTGACATTTAAGTAGCAATCGACGTGATGCGTCGTTCAGTTGAATCCGCACCAGATAGCTGCCGCTGGCTGATTCACAGCCCCTATCGCGTCCTCGGCCTCGGCGGTCATCGAGGGGCCGTTGCTGGAACGGCAGCTGCACCGCGTATTGCCGCCATTCGAACATATCCAGCCAAATAAGGTCTTACGAATCTGAACGGCGCCTTACCAAAAAAAACCAGCTCACGCTTTCGCCCCTTTATAGATAGTCCGTTCAATTTCGAATCTGGTATGACCAGCACGTTGTTCTATTGGAGATCGGAACGAAATGTGTTCTTGGACGATACGGTCGGACAGGCAATGCGCAGGGTTATCCACGGACGGCCGCCAGCGCGCCTCTATCGCTGGCAGGCGGCCGGCGGTGGGTAACCCGTGCGCGAAGCCGCCAGAGCTCAAGGGCTTTTTGCTGAGTTTCTCGATAACAACCGGCCACAAAAAGGCATTTCGTTCCGCTTTCAGTGATACTTATCACAACTGGCCGGTAGCTGTCAGTGAAGGCGGGACATGCACTCGCGGATTACGAATATCCCGACCCAAATGTTCTGACGTTTACGGCTTTAGCTTCGAGTCCGCGGGTGTGCTTGCACTCGACAACGAATACTTCTATGGGGACTTGTTTGTCAAGCCGTTTTGATTACGTCATCCATTGACCAGAGTTCATGGTCCCCTGATCAGTGCATGCATGGTGGTTGATGCCCGCGGTGGCAGGCGGCTGGTCAAGGCCGGCCGAAGGCCGCCCGAAGGGCTTGGCCTTGACGAGACGATCGCCACCGCCGACGCTGACGGAGGGCGTGCTGGTCGAGTCTTTCCGGCCAGCACGCCTGACGACAGAGGGCGACTCGCTCCCTTCCCGCTGGCGGGAAGGGCGGGGGGATGGGTGGCTGTCGAGTTCAGCCGTGGTCTGACGTGGCTGCGTCCAGATCCAAGGTCGGGACATGACAAGAGTTTGAGCCGGTGCTCGAACGAACTTCTATCCGTGCAGGGCGTGCGTACCCTGCACCCAATGCAGCATGCGCGCGAAGCGCGCTGGCAAACCCCGGTTACCGACGCGCCCCATCTCAAGGGACGGTCACTGTATGGTGACCCGTATTCGTTGCGGGCGCGTCGACCTTTGTTCATGACAACGCAATCCTTGCCAAACCTGTACTGACGCCAGCCGTCTTAGGCTGCGGCCGGCTTGAGCATGGCTCCACTCGGAATGACGCCGTGTTCCAAGTAGCGCCACAGTGCAATGGCCAGGCGCCGCGCTAGCGCGACGATGCCTATTCGGCGCATGCGCTTGCCTCCGGCCGCAAAGCGTCGGTTGAACCACTGGCTCAAGACGCTCCCCGGTTGGAAGCGCAGCCAACTCCAGGCCTGTTCTATCAGCAAGGCGCGTATTCGCCTGTTGCCCGCCTTGCTGATGCCTTGCTCAATCTGGCTGTCGCCGCTGGCGTAGGGCGTCGGAGTAAGTCCCAGGGAACCGGCCAGTTCTCGCCGATTGGCAAAGTGCCTCCAGCCGAACAGTTCCTTGACCAGTACCCACGCGCCCGTCGGTCCAATGGCGCGCAGCCGGATCAGTTGCGCCACCAGAGGTTGCTGTCCGTCGGACAGCTCCTGGTGTTGCGCGGCTTCGAGTGCCTTGACCTGCTGCTTGACCAGCGCTAGCCGTTCGCTTTCGCGCTCAATTTCGGCACGCAACGCCGGCGGGACCTGCTCGGAATGGGCAGCCCACCAGCGCGCCCAGTCACGCCCGCCAATGATGACGTGCGGTCGTAGGTTGTGCAGCACCAACAGCGAGCCGATGCGGTTCGTGTGCGCGGTACGCTCGTGCGTCAGCCGTTCGAGTTCGCGATGCAGACGCCGCGCGTCTTCATCTTCGGCCGTTGGTTCATGCAACACCGACCACACGCGTTCGCCCGCATGATGGCGTAGCAACATCGCCAGCAGTTTGTCACCGTCGAGGCGGTCGGTCTTGGCGCGGCGGGCACGCCGGTTGACTTCGATGCTCGCGGCATCCACTACGATGTTGTCGATGCCCTGCTCGGCTAACCACCGATGGAGCCACCAGCCGTCGCGCCCGGCTTCGTAGCAGGAATGTACTCTTGCCCGCGGGTCAAGCTGGCAGCGCTCCTTGGCCTTGCGCAGGCACTGTGCAATGGCAACGGTGTCGCCGGCGTCCACGCTGTATCGGCTCGGGCCACGGCGACCATCGCTCAACGTCAATTTCCATACCTTGTTGCTCAGTTCAAAGCTCATGTACAGGTCGGTCGCGATCGTCGTATTGATGCCGTCCAGGACTATCTTGGATTTAGACATTTCAGCCTCCTTGAAAACGAAGTTTGAAATCTACTTTTAGCTCAATCCGTTCCGATTGAGTAGCCCCACATAGCATCTCAGGGTTTGCCGTCCTACCGGCTCGCTATATTGCCTTCGCAGAGCGCAAGAATGCATGTCTCCAATGAGTAATCTATCACTTGGGAGGTGCGACGTGAAACCTCTATACACCCAAACATTTACAGCTTATGTTGGTATCGACTGGGCCGATAAAAAACATGATGTTTGTCTTCAATCGGTTGGTAGCGACCAACGCGAGTTCGCTTGCATTCCCCATCAGATGCACCGCATTGATGAGTGGGCAAAGTCATTGCACCAGCGCGTTGGTGGCACCATCGCGGTCGCGCTTGAATTGGCCAAGGGTCCGATCGTTTACGCGCTCCAGAAGTACGACTTCTTTGTGCTCTTTCCGATCAACCCTTTGACGCTGGCCAAATATCGCCAAGCCTTCAAGCCCAGTCGGGCCAAGGACGATCCGACCGACGCCGAACTGGCGCTTGACCTTCTGCTGCGTCACCCGGAGCGCTTCGCACCGATCCAACCGCAAAGCGTGGCCATGCGCAGCCTGATCAGTTTGACCGAACATCGCCGCGAGTTGGTCGACGACAAGACCCGGCTCACCAACCGTCTGACCCACACCCTCAAGCAATACTGTCCTCAAGCCCTCGACTGGTTCGAACAGCGGGATACCGTTCTCTTCTTCGACTTCCTGACTCGCTGGCCAACGCTGGCTCAGGTCAAGCGTGCGCGCACCGACAGCCTCAAGGCGTTCTTCAATGCCCATAATAGCCGACGCACCAAGGTCATCGACGCTCGTCTCGAGTCCATCAATTCAGCCATACCTCTCACGGAAGACCTTGGTGTCATTACGCCCTGCCGGCTGCATGCGCTGATGCTGGTCAAACAATTGCGTGTCACCCTGCAAGCCATTGAGCAGTTTGATCACGAGATTGCTGAGCTTGCACCGACGCTCCCTGACTATTCTCTGTTTCAACGATTGCCTGGCGCCGGAGAGCATTTTGCCCCACGCTTGCTCGCCGCCTTCGGAGAGGATCGCCAACGCTTTCAGCACGCTGATGAGTTGCAGAAATATTCGGGGGTCGCTCCCGTTACCGAGCGCAGTGGCAAAAAGAGCTGGGTGCATTGGCGCTGGCAGTGCCCGACGTTCCTACGCCAGACGTTTATCGAATGGGCCGGGCAGACCATCAACAAATTGTTCTGGGCCGGGGCCTATTATCGGCAACAGCGCGCAAAGGGCAGTTCGTATCAAGCCGCCGTACGTGCCCTGGCGTTCAAGTGGATTCGCATCCTCCACCGATGTTGGAAAACGCGCACGCCCTACAACGAAACCACGTATCTCAACGCATTGAGAAAGCGAGGCTCACCCCTCCTAAAAAACCTCATGCCGGATGCAACAAATACTTGACGGACCACCTCAGGGCGTGATGCGGTCATTCGGCTCACGAACGGTTCAACGGCAGGTTTCAAAGTTGAGCGGCCATCCCGAGCCGTCAAGCCACGGGCAAGTGATCGGCCAGAACGGTCATTGAGACC
>JANNNT010000209.1:0-2250 GCA_031398685.1 Rhodocyclaceae bacterium
ATGAACCCCCAGGAAACCCAGGATCTGGATGAACTGATCGTGCGCATCCGCAAGGAGGACAAGCTTGCGATCCTGCTGATCGAACACGACATGAAGCTGGTGATGAGCATATCCGACCGTATTTACGTGATGGAATACGGCAAGGAAATCGCCCAGGGAACACCACGCGAAATCAAGGAAAATCCGCGCGTGATCGAGGCCTATCTCGGTGAGGAAGCCCATGCTTGAAGTACGCAACATCCAGACCTATTACGGCAACATCCAGGCGCTCAAGAACGTCTCGCTGACCATCAATGAGGGCGAAATCGTCACTTTGATCGGTGCCAACGGGGCCGGCAAGAGCACCACCCTGATGTCGATCAGCGGCGTGACGCCGCCGCGCCATGGCGAAATCCTGTTTCGCGGCGAGCCGATTCAGGGGCTGAGTGCCGAGAAAATCGTCAGCCTCGGCATCTGCCAGGTGCCGGAAGGGCGTCACATCTTCCCGCAGATGAGCGTGCTGGAGAATCTTGAGATGGGCGCCTACCTGCGCCACGACAAGGCCGGCATCAAGGCCGATATCGACTACGTTTTCGGACGCTTTCCGATCCTGGAAAAACGCCGCCAGCAGGCCGGCGGCACCCTTTCCGGCGGCGAGCAGCAGATGCTCGCCATCTCCCGCGCGCTGCTGGCGCGACCGACGCTCCTGCTGCTCGACGAGCCGTCCCTCGGGCTGGCACCGCTGATCATCAAGCAGATCTTCGAGATCATCAAGAAAATCAATGCCGAGAGCAACACCACGGTTTTTCTGGTCGAGCAGAACGCCAATCAGGCGCTCAAGATCGCCCATCGCGGTTACGTGATGGAGAATGGCGCGATCACCCTGGAAGACCGCGCGGAGAATCTGCTGAGCAACGAAGAGGTAAGAAAGGCCTATCTCGGCATGTGATCAATTGCCGACCACCGCTTGTCAAAACGGCCGCCCCGTTTCGGGAGCGGCCGTTTTTATTCAGACCTGTCGCATTATAGTCGGCTTGCTTACCGCAACGTCGTCATATCAAACACAAAATGACCAAGATGCTCATAAACAGGGGCATTGGCACAGGTTAACGAAGATGATGCTGTTATAATTTGAAGCTATCGTAGATCATTCACTATCCTTGCGAGGCGCTGGCATGAAGAATAACGTTATCCCCTTGGTCATCATCGCTGTTCTGGCTGGCGGGTTGGGTGGCTGTGCCACCGAAGAGTCACGCAGCCTTGCGGTGGCAAAAACCGTGTCCTCGACACAGACCTACAACGGGGCGCGCAATCCTATCTCGATTGGCAAGTTCGACAATCGTTCGACCTTTATGCGCGGCATCTTTACCGATGGTGTTGATCGTTTGGGCAGCCAGGCAAAAACCATCCTGATTACCCATCTTCAACAGACTAACCGCTTCAGTGTTCTGGATCGCGAGAACATGTCTGAAATCAAGCAGGAGGCGGCACTGGGCAAGACCGACCAAGCACTGAAGGGTGCCCGTTACGTTGTTACCGGCGATGTCACCGAGTTTGGCCGCAAGGAAGTGGGTGACCACCAACTATTCGGCATTCTGGGCCGCAGCAAGCAGCAGGTCGCCTATGCAAAGGTTGCCCTGAATGTGGTCGATGTTAAGACCTCCGAAGTCGTTTATTCCGCGCAGGGTGCAGGCGAATACAGTCTTTCCAATCGCGAGGTGATCGGCTTTGGCGGAACGGCCAGCTACGACTCAACGCTGAACGGCAAGGTCCTGGATCTGGCTATCCGCGAAGCCGTGGATTCCCTGGTAGCCGGAGTTGATGCCGGTGCCTGGCGCCCGACAAACTAACCCAAGGTGCCAACACAATCATGAATCGTTTTCCAAAGGTTACGGGGCGATGTGCCCTGACGCTGCTCGCCACGGCCCTCTTGACAGGTTGCGCTGCTCGCCAGCAACCGCTGTATTACTGGGGTAACTACCAGCCCCAGATTTATGGCCACTTCAAAGCGGAAAAGGGGCCGGACGAGCAAATTCTGGCTCTCGAGAAAGCACGCGAGCAGGCAAAAGCTCAAGGGAAGCCGCTCCCTCCAGGATTCCAGGCTCACCTCGCGATGTTGTACGGGCAGACCGGGCGCTCAGAACGCCTGATTGAGAACCTCGAGGCAGAAAAAACGCAGTTCCCTGAAAGCTCGACGTTCATGGATTTTCTTCTCAAGAAATCCACCCCTTGATGCTTTGTAAAGGTTTCTCCATGAATCAACTCTTGCCC
>JANNNT010000260.1:0-3021 GCA_031398685.1 Rhodocyclaceae bacterium
TTTCGCCTGGGTTTTCTTTCGCAACTCCTGAGCCGGCCGGTCGTCAGTGGGTTCATCTCCGGTTCCGCTGTGCTGATCGTCATCAGCCAGCTCAAATTCCTGCTCGGTGTGAAGGTCAGCGGCTCGAATTCCTGGCAGATCTTTCACTCCCTCTATGAGAACATTCCTCAAACCAACTCGACAACCCTGCTGATTGGCGGGGTGGCGCTGGGAGTGCTTTATGTTTCCCGAAAGTGGCTGGCAACTGTCCTTGCCCGAATCGGTCTATCGTCGCAGCGGGCAGTCTTTCTGGTAAGGCTCATGCCTCTGATCGTTGTGGCGGCAGCAACCCTGGTGGTGATTGAACTTGATCTCGACCAGAAGAAGGGTGTCGCCGTAATCGGCGCCGTGCAAGAGGGGCTGGCGTCTTTCACGTTCTTTGCCCCCAGTCTTTCATCCCTCAAAACACTGACCGTACCGGCCCTGATCCTTGCATTGATCGGCATGGTGCAAAGCATAACGATGGCGCAGGCGCTGGCCATCAAGCGACGGGAACGGGTTGATGCCAACCGCGAACTCGCCGCACTGGGCGCGGCCAATATCGTTGCCGCTTTTTACGGCGGAATGCCGGTCGGTGGCGGCTTGTCGCGGTCTGCGATCAACGTCGCGGCGGGGGCTCAAAGCCCGCTAGCCAGTATCATTTCCGCCGTTGCCATGCTGTGCATCGTCGCGGCGGGAACGCATTGGTTTGCCAGACTACCGCTCGTAGTCTTGGCGGCAAATATCATCGTTGCCGCCATCGGCATGATCGACATCAGGGCTTTTCGCCAGGCTTGGTCCTATGACCGTGCGGATGCGCTGGCACTGCTCGGAACCGGGCTGGGTGTGCTGCTTCTCGGGCTGGAACTGGGGATCGCGCTGGGCATCGGTTTGTCACTGGCCACGCTGCTGGTACGCGCCAGTACGCCGCATATTGCCGTCATCGGGCGGATCGCCGGTACGGAGCACTTCCGTAATATCGAGCGTCACGGTGTCGAAACGATTTCCGGCGTGTTATTCCTGAGGATCGACGAGAGCCTGTTTTTTGGCAATCTGAGTGCCATCGAAGCACGTCTGAGTGCTGAACTGGAAAGTGCTGCCGACACCCACGACGTGGTATTGGTCATGAGTGCGGTCAATCGCGTGGACACCACCGCAATGGAAGTGCTCACCGACGTCAACCGGGATCTGGCCAGCCGAAATATCCGGCTGCATTTGGCTGAAGTCAAAGGGCCGGTTCAGGATCGACTGATCCGTTCGCCGCTATGGAAGGCCTTGTCCGGAAATGTTCATCTGTCGGTCAACAGCGCCTTCGAGGTTCTTGAGCTGCAGCATTCGCTGCCGGTTTCAGACGGACAAGAACTGCCGTTTCGAGATTCCGACCAGCGCATCAACTGAGCTTGACGGCCCAGATGCGAGTACGCCAACTCCACGGCAAAATCTCACATCAACTTACCGCTGCCGGATAGGCTTAAGATCCTTTTTCCGGTAGAGTTCAAACAAAGCAATTGAACCGGCTTCAAGCTGTCAGATTTGGGTGTGGTGACACGCGTTTGCGACAGGGCGGGTCAGCTGTCTTTCAGCAGGGAAGACTGACGGATGAGCGCTGCCGCGTAGTCGATCTGCACTGGAGAAGGTGGAGTAAGCGTTGAGCAAGCGAGCGTGGGCTCTCTTGCCTTTCGCGGGGATTTGCAGGGATCTTGCTGCATAACTATGGGTGGATAACCGCATGCTGGAAGGCGGAAAGTGCTGAAAACATTGTTTGGCAAATCTTTTGGCTCTTCGCGTGTCAAGGAGCCAGCATCGGCAAGTGCTACGCAGATGAAGGTCGAACTTGAGCGGATAAAGACGCTGATCGAGTTTTTTCCAATCGGGAAAAAACTGCGCTATTACCCCGAATTCAAGCAGGAAATTATTTTCGATACGCTTGTTGTCGCCTACTGCGTGAATGGGGATTTCCTCTATTCGGGCGAGGCGATCGATCACGATTCTGAGGGTTATCCAACGGCGTTTCGTACCGGGGAGAACAATAAGCGAACACCCGTCTCCGCGCTCAAGGTGTTTCAGTTGCTCGTTCCGGATACCTCTGATCTCGAGATGAAGCTCGATTATCAGCGCCGTGCGCTCATTGGGCGAGGGAAACAATTCAACAAAGGTAATTACATTTCCTTGATCTCCAACGCCGGGGGCAAGGGCGTATCCACCGTAGACACTGAAGTGGCGAAGAAAATTGTCATGCCTGACGGGCCCTACGCACACACGGCCATGATCTTGCTGACACCGGAGTTGAGTACGCTGGCCGTTACCGATCAACGAAGGAAGTCGCGTACGAAAATTTCTGCGCCGGTCACCGTGTCATTGCCGGTGAGCGGGTTCTCCGGTCCGTGCACGATTATCGACATTTCCGATGGCGGTGTGCGTATTCGTGTCCGTGACCGCGGAACAACGCTGCCCGCGATGCGGAGCGGTGACGAGGTGATCATTGATATCGATCTCGGCGAGGCGGAAAAGCACTATTCCATCAAGGGGTCGGTCATCCGCAGTTCGTCGGAGACCTGCGTTGTTCAGTTTGACGGGCAGCTCAAGGATGGAAAATTCAGCAGTTTCAGTCCGCTGGATCTTCTCGAGCTGAAGTCGGGGTTGCTCAGCCACCACTAAGGGCCAGTACCGCAGCCAATTGGCGCCCTGAAGCGGTCTGTTTGCGTTTTCGACACCAGTCGCTAGACTGCGGCATGCACGAAGACTGGAGCGATGAGCGGCTGATGCTGGCCTACCGCGATGGCGACGCGAGGGCTTTTGAAGCTCTTTACCGCCGTTACCGCGGCTCGCTGCATCGCTACCTCGCGCAACAGTGCGGCAGCCCGGTGTTTGCCGAAGAACTTTATCAGGACGTGTGGATAAAGGTCGTCAATGCACGAGCCGATTACGAACCCCTCGCAAAATTTTCGACCTGGATCTTTCGCATCGCCCACCATCGCTTGATTGATCACTACCGAAAACGCG
>JANNNT010000309.1:0-7448 GCA_031398685.1 Rhodocyclaceae bacterium
CTGCCATTGTCGATTCTCAGTGGCGGCCCGTAAAACATGAACTCGCCCTTGCCTAGTAACTCTTCGAGATTGACCAGCCACTCGTAATGGGTGATTCCACGGTCGCGGCATACACGATGACTGGGGAAAAGGCTATGCGAGGGTTTGTCGGTCGAAGGTCCCTCCACCCCGTGCAGCTTCGAGCCTCGGTCGGCGAGCCAATGCGTCGCTTCGGCGGTCAGGCCCCAGTTCGACCATACGACCTTCACGTCCGGATAAAGTCTTTTGTGCAGTCCACTGCACATGAGAACGATATGCTCGCCGATCTTGACTCCAGCCTTCTGTTCCGCTTGCTCCAGATCCTTGACGTCGACATCCCCCAGATCGGGGATGTGCTGCAGGTCGAGACATACGGCCTTGCCCATGAACATTTCGAGCGGCATTTTGTCCACCGATAACCCTTTAGGGTTCACGTGGTAAAAGGCATCGACGTGAGTGCTGATGTGATCGAGCGTGCTGATGAAGGTGGTGGCGAAAGTCATTGGATCGCCGGGAACGCCGAGGCCGAGGGCCGCCGATCTCTCATGTGTCATGTGCGCACCTACGATCGGACGCTGGAACAGCTTGTGCGCCGGCATATTGTCTGACAGCGTCAGGGTGAGATCAATCATCTGAGACATTGCTACCTCCTCTGTGGTTTTTAAAGTGACGCGCCTGGTGGTTTTGGTGCAGCCGCCCGCTTGCCGAGATAGGCTTCCATTACGCGGGGATCGCGCGCCAGTTGGCTCGACGGACCCTCGATGGTAACGCGGCCATTTTCCATGACGTATGTTCTGGAAGCGACGGCGAGCGCTTCCGTTGCAAGCTGTTCAACAAGTAATATCGAGAGCCCGTCCCGGTTCAGTTGCGTCAGCAGCGGAAAGAGGAAATCCAGGATTTTTGGTGCCAGTCCGAGTGACACTTCGTCGATCATCAGAAGCTTGGGGCGCGCAAGGAGACCGCGCGCAATTGCCAGCATCTGCTGCTCACCGCCGGACAGCGATCCAGCCAATTGTGCGCGCCGCTCACCGAGCAGGGGAAACAGTGAGTACATACCTTCCAGGCCGTGGCCGTCCCTGGATTTCCTGCGCGCATGCAGGTAGGCACCGAGAAGAAGATTGTCTTCAACGGACTGGTCTGCGAAGACGTGCCTCCCTTCCGGAACGAGCACAATCCCGCGCTTTGCCATCTCATGACTGGGGAGACCCTGGACTGGCTTTCCCTCCAGGAGGATTTCGCCGGTTGTGGGCTTGACGACACCAGCGATGGCCTTTAGCGTCGAGCTCTTGCCGGCACCGTTGGAGCCGATGATGGCAACAAATTCGCCTCGGTTGACGCTCAAGGAAATACCGCGTGCGGCCTCGACCCGCCCGTAAGCGACTGAAAGATTCTCGATACGGAGCAATTGTTCGGTCATCACGCCAGCCGGTTCACTGTAGCGACCGGCGTCGCCAGAATTTCCCGTGTACCAGCGGACCCGAAGTACGCTTCGATGACTTTGGGGTCATCCTGAACCTCTTGCACCGAACCTGAGGCGATCACTTCACCATAATCGAGAACCATCACCCGATCAGAGATCGCCATGACCATTTCTACGTGGTGCTCGACCAGGATGACCGTGATGTGTCTGCTTGCGAGCTCACGAATCAACGATTTTAGATCCTCGATTTCGCCGTGGGTCAGGCCCGCAGCCGGCTCGTCGAGCAGAAGCAGCTTGGGTGATAGCGCAAGCGCTCTGGCAATTTCGAGCCGCCGTTGATGCCCAAATGGCAGATTTCGCGCCTGCTCATCGGCGTAATCAGATAGTCCGACATAGCGTAGCAGCGCCTCGGCAAGATTGCGGAAGTGGCGTTCCTCGTTAAAGAAAATCGGAAGTCGAAGCAGCGTCGCGAGCATGCCCCCTTTGTAGCTGGTGTGGAACCCGACGAGAACATTCTCCAGAACCGTCATCTGCCCAAACAACTCAGTGTTCTGGAACGTCCGCGCAAGCCCAAGGCGCGCTAGCGCATGCGTTGGCATGCCTACGGTAAGTTGCCCCAGTAACTCGACCTTGCCGCTGGTGGGTTGGTAGAACCCGGAAATGCAATTCAAAAAGGTGGATTTGCCGGCGCCGTTCGGGCCAATGACCGCGTGCACAGTGCCGGTCCGCACATCTTCACTGATCTGGTTGTTTGCAATGAGCCCGCCGAACGCGATCGTGAGGCTTGAGGTGCGCAGACAAATGGAATCGCGCTCGATGCGGTGTTCGAGCAGATCGTCCACTTCAGCCTGTGGAGCCGGCCACGGCTGTGAGGAATGCGCCCGCTTTGGCTGAAGCAGCCCATACCAATGGACGACTGTGCCGACGATTCCAAGCGGCATCACGAACATCACGAACGCCAACAGCGCGCCATAAGCGAACTGCTGCCACACCCCGAGCGCCTGAAACACCTCGGGAAGATAAGTGAGGATGGCTGCTCCGATCACCGGACCGATAACCGTGCCGGAGCCGCCGAGGATCACCATCAGCAGGTAGCGTACCGAGTCGGCAAAGCGGAAGGTGTCCGGATTTACGTAGTTATTTAAATATGCATATAGCGCGCCTGCGGCACCGGCATAGACTGCGGAGACCACGAAAGCCAGTGTGCGCATGAAAATCGGGTTGATGCCGATCGAACGCGCCGCGATTTCGCTCTGGGTGACGGCTCTCATCGCGCGACCGAAGCGAGAGTGGATCAGATTGTAATGCAGCACGAAGCCGACCAGAAAGATCGCCCCGATCAGGTAGAAAAACTGCACGTCGCTGAGTTGCGTGCCGATGAGGGATACCTTCGGGATGTTGCTGATGCCCATCGTTCCGCCCGTCACGCTGGACCACTCAATGGCGATGTTCTCGACGATGATGCCGAATGCGATCGTAATGACGGCGAGATAGACGCCACGAACCCGAACGGTCGGGTAGGCGAGCATGACGCCGAATCCTCCGGCCAACAACATCGACAGCACGAACCCGGGAAAGAAGCCAAATCCCGCCTTGGTTGCGAGAATCGAGACACAATATGCGCCGATGGCAAACAGACCTGCCTGGCCGAGGCTGACCAGTCCCGCCAAGCCGACCAGCAAGTTGAGCCCCAGGGCCAACAGCGCGTAAATCAGCAGCAGCATCCAGACCCGCAACAGATAGGCATTTTCCAATGCCAGGGGAAGCGTTGCGATGCCAATCCCGAGGGCGAGCGTCAGCCACGGGAAATAGCTCTTTAGCGGAAAATATTTCAAAAAACTAGACAATCAAGCCGCCTGCTGTAGCATCGCCTGCCGGGCCTTTTGACGCCCAATATCAGCGGGTGTGCGACTTTCATACCTTGAAGGTCTCCCGCTTACCGAAAACGCCCTGCGGAAACGCAAGCAGGAGCAAGATTACGATGGTGAATCCGACCGCGTCGCGTGCCGCACTGCTGATATAGCCCTCGATGAACTTCTCCAGAACGCCATAGAGAAGACCCATGATGACGGTACCGCGGGCGTTGGAAATGTTGGCGATTATTGCCACGGCGAAGCCCTTCAGCCCCAGCAGCACGCCCATCGTTGCTGAGGCTTGGGCGACGGGTGCAATCAGCACGCCCGCAATTCCCCCCAGACCGGCAGCGATTCCAAACGAGATCATGGTCATGCGGTTGACGTTGATTCCCATCAGGCCGGCGGCCATCGAATCGTAGGCGACGGCGCGCATCGCCCGGCCGAGCAGCGTGCGTCGATAGAATTGTTCAAGGCACAGGAGAAAGCCAATGGCGAACACCGGGATCAGCACCTCTTGCGGATAAATCCCGGCACCAAACATGCTGATCGGCTTTTCAATCAGCGGGGTCGGAAGTGGTCGTGCAAATGAGCCATAGGAGATCGTGACAAAACTTTCCAGCATGATCCCGATGGCGATGGTAGCGAGCATCCAGCCGATGCCGGTCGCCTCGCTGTTGAATGGTCTAACCGCGAAACGCTCGATGGCGATACCGTAGACGATGCAGATCAGTATCGCGATTGGGATGGCAGCCAGAAGCGCAAATCCATGCGCGACGAACACCACCGTCAGCACCGCACCCAGCATCAGCACGTCGCCGTGACTGAAATTGGCCGCGCGGCACGAGGACCACATGATCGTGAAGCCAAGACCGACCAGGCTGTAAACGGCTCCGATTGCGAGTCCGCTCAGGACGTACTGGAGGGCTGCGCTCATGGGCTAACAGTCCGCGTGCAGGGTGGCGTTATTTTCTGCTCCACTCGTTCTTGCCGTTCTCGTGCTCGATGATGCCCGTCCCGGCGGCACCCGGACCGATATAGGGGATACCGATCTGACTGATCGGGTCGCGCATCGCGAGCTGGACACCGCTGTGGTAGCCGCCGAGCATCGCAACGCAGTTGTCGGCCAGTGCAATCCGGCGGACGTTATCTACGCCCTTCGGGGGCTGACCGGCGTCGTCGTACATCTTCAGGACGAGTTTCTTTCCAAGCACACCGCCCTTGGCGTTTATATCGTCGATCGCGGTCTCGGCGCCCATGCGGATTGCTTCACCGCCGAACGCTGCCGGACCAGTCAAGGGGCCTGAGAAACCGATACAGGGCTGCCGCTCTTGGGCGAAAAGGGATGTGGCCGAAAGTGCCAAGCCGATCACCGCAATCGCCTGGGCACAGGATTTTCTTGCAATAGCGACTTGAAACATTATGTTAGCACCAAAAATTGAGAATTTCTTCCCTCTTTGCAGGCAGAATTCTAACACGCTCCATGCCGTTTCGTGTGGAGCCCGTCGCGGGCCGCTTGCGAATGCTTCAGTTCGCTGAACAACGCTCGTATCAATCACCACGGGCGATCGGCACCAACGCTCAGGACGATGACTGCTCGCGAATGACGCAGCGGAATCCGACGTGACAGGCGGAGGTATCGACGGGCTGCGCATAGCGGGCGGCGGGACGATAGCGCTCGCAGTAGTTTGCAGCGCACAGATGCGACCCTCCCTTCAGGACCTTGCGCGGGATCCTGGTCTGGCGTTCCATCGGATCGTAACTGTCTTCCTCGAGCCCGCCCCGCGGATGTTGCGGGATACAACACGGCTTGCGGGGGGCGGCGCGGTGGCGAGACAAATACCAGTCCAGGGTCCATTCCCAGACATTCCCGATCATGTCGTAGAGCCCGTAACCATTCGGAGCAAAGGCGGTTACCGGCGATGTCCCTTCATACCCGTCGAGGGCAAGGTTCCCCCACGGAAATTCGCCCTGCCAGTAGTTGGCCAGCATGCGTCCGTCGGGAGCAAGCTCGTCACCCCATGCAAAATCGGCGCCGTCGAGGCCGCCCCTCGCGGCGAACTCAAATTCCGCTTCGGTGGGTAGCTCGTTGCCAGCCCAACGCGCGAACGCGAGTGCATCGTCGTACGCGACATGCACGACCGGATAGTTCTCAAGACCTTCGATCGAGCTCCCCGAACCGTAGGGATGACGCCAGCTTGCGCCGGCAAGAAAGGTCCACCATTGGTCCCACGCGCCACGGTCGACTGGCCCCGCCGGCGCCATGAATACCAGCGAGCCGGCATACAGCATTTCGGGTGAAGCGCCCGGGTAGTCGGCTGCATCCGGTCGCCGCTCGGCGACAGTCGCATAGTCCGTTGCTCTGACAAACCCTGCGAACTGCGCGTTCGTGACAGGATGCGGGTCCATCCAGAATCCGTTGACGGCGACCTTGTGGACGGGTGCCTCTTCGGGGTAACGACGGTCGGACCCCATTCGAAACTCACCGCCCGGAATCCAGACCATGGCCTCACGGGCACTCATAGGTCCAGTGCATAAAATCGCGCGGCGGCGTCGCGCAAGATGTTGCTTCGATCCACGCTACTGACGCACAGTGCATCGAGCAGTTCCTGAACAGCGCGCCACCAACGCTCGTAGGTGCCGGCAAGGTTCACCACGGGCCAATTGCTCGCAAACAGCAGGCGCTCGGAACCAAAGTTGTCCAAAAGATGCGCCACATACGGTTTGAGATCGCCGACGGTCCATTCAAAGCCGCTGCGTTCGATAAGACCCGACAGCTTGCACGTTGCGTTCGGTAGCCGTGCAAGCGCGGCCATGTCGTCGGCCCAGGGCGACCATTGCCGGCATTGGACGACCGGCCGCCCGCAATGATTGATATTGACCTTGAGCCCTGGGTTGCGGGCGACCACTTCGCAGGCGACGCGTAGCTGATCGGGACGCGTTACCAGGTCGAACGACAAATCGCGTGCGGCCAAGGCTTGCAGACCCCGTTGAAAGCTGGCGCCCAGCAGGTAGTTGCAGTCATCCGTGAATGCCGCCATCTCGCGCACGCCGACGAATCCGCGATGCGCCCGGCGCCGCTCCAGCTCCGCGCCTACCGCAGGGGAGGAGAGGTCGACCCACCCGACCACCGCAGCGATCAAATCGGGCCGTCTTTCCTGCAGCTGTAGCAGAAAATCCGTTTCCCCTGTGCTTGAAGCTGCCTGGACCAGGACGAGACGATTGACGTCCAGGGCCGTGCAAATTGGTTCCAGGTCTTCGATATTGAAGTCCCTGGCCAAGCCGGCGATCCGCTCGTTGATGCCGATCGGATGTTTGTGCGCCAGCTGCCAGAAGTGAACATGTGCGTCTACCCACATAGAAGCGGCTCCGTCCTGTCTCGATCTGCAGGGTGCTGTTTAGCGCCCGGGCGTTGTCTTTCCTCCACCGAACATGAGTCCGGCGGTGGCGAAGCCACCATCGGTGTTCAGCAGCGAGTTCCTCGTCGCCTCCGCGCTCCGGCTCGCCGTCCGCACACCACTCATTCGTGGCTCGATTTGATTCCGGGAACCGGCGAGTAGCCGTAGGTGCCGCGCGCGATGATGGCCTCTCGTCCGCCGAAGGTCTCCGCTGTAACCGCTTGGTCGCGGTGCGCCTGCTGGTCCGCGGCCTCGGGGTTCACGATCCGGCGCAGCTCCGCTTCGCAATCCGCCACCAAGCCGCTATAGCCTGGATCCGAGCCGAGGTCGCGCGTCTCCCAAGGATCGACTTCGAGATTGAAGAGCTGCGGGGGTAGGCCGACGTAACGGACATATTTGAATGCCCCATTGCGGATCATGAAAGCGCCAGTAATCGAGCCCGTCGCATGGTATTCACTGAACGCACGCTGCCGCGGCTTGACACCGCGAGCCACTTCGAACAACGACGTGCCGGGCAGGTCGTGGTCCGCCGGTGCCATCGGCACGCCAACGCACTGCAAGACGGTCGGAAAGGCATCGACGAGCGATACCGGTTCGCGGCACACCAAGCCTTGGGGAATTTCCGGGCCGGCCATGATCAGCGGTACCCCCA
Organism: Rhodocyclaceae bacterium; assembly: GCA_031398685.1. Lineage (GTDB taxonomy): Bacteria > Pseudomonadota > Gammaproteobacteria > Burkholderiales > Rhodocyclaceae > Propionivibrio. Next base: position 7,342 of record JANNNT010000309.1, read on the forward strand.
CGGAATCCTCGTACATGTTGGACTTGCCCCAGAGTCCCCGGGCACCCAGGTTGTCGCCATGATCACTCGAATACAAGACGCGCGTGTTGGCGGCGAGACCGGTCTCT
>JANNNT010000285.1:0-8210 GCA_031398685.1 Rhodocyclaceae bacterium
TACGAAATGCTGCCGCCGCGCGACTGGGTTTGATCCAGCCGGCGGCACATTACAGCGCGCAAGAAGCGCAAAGGTGTGCGGCGCATGCCTGTTCAGTGTGCATTGGCTGAATTCTCCGGCTCGGGGGTGCGATCAATCCAGTTGAGACCACGAGATCCAGCGGGCAAACGCTGATTGCATGACGTCTCTTTGCGGCTAACCACGCAACACGGTTTCGATTGCCGGCTGCAAATGCTCGATCCCGTACGAAACGTCGTGCATGATGCCATTTACAAAAAAGGTCGGTGTCGCGCGCACCTGGCTGCGTTTGCCACTCTCAATGACTTCCTGAATTCGCTGCAAGTGCACGTGCTTGTTCATTTCGTCGTCGTAGAGTGCCATGTCAAGTTCCGCCTTTTCGGCATACTGCCGCAGGTTTTTTTCATCCAGATGCAGACGATTCTCGAACAGCAGGTTGTACATGGGCCAGAACTTATGTTGCGCACCGGCCGCTTCCGCAGCCTCTGCAGCCAGTTCAGCGTGCGGGTGCACCTTCGCGCAACGGATAATGCCGGAACACAAAGCGCACACTGTCGCCGTAATGCCTGAGCATCATCTTCACCGCTGGATAAGCCTGGGCGCACGACGGGCATTCGAAATCCCCGTACTCAACAACGGTGACCGTGGCTGACTCAGGCCCCAGCACATGGTCCAGGCGATTGACCTCGACGGCAAGCCTGGCAGGGTTGAAGGCTTCGTTCATTGCGTACTCCTTGTGCAGATGAGTTTTGACGGTGCGCGGGTGACGGTGCGCGCGCTCACACCGGATGATATTGATTTTCCGCCAGACACGTGTGCACCTGGGCGACCACCGCCGCGCCTTCACCCACTGCCGCCGCGACGCGTTTGGTGGAGTTGGCGCGCACATCGCCAATGGCGAAGACTCCGGGTACGGAAGTCTCCAGCGGAAAGGGATGGCGAGGTTTTTGTTGTGGCCCCGACTGCACATAGTCCTCGGGTGACAAGTCAGTACCGGTGCAGACAAATCCCTTGCCATCGACCTTGACTTTGCAACTCGCGAGCCATTGCGTATTCGGATCGGCACCGACGAACAGGAATAAACGGCGGACCGGCTTCGTTTCTTCCACGCCGCTTTTGTTGTGGCGCCAGCGCACGCCGCTTACGCCTTCTTCGCCTCCTTCAATGGCCACGATCTCGGTCTCGGTGTGTACGGTGACATTCGGCAAAGAGGCAATGCGGTCGACCAGATACCTCGACATGTTTTTCCCGAGATCGGGTCCGCGAATCAGCAAATGCACGTGTGCCGCGCTACTCGCCAAATATACGACGGCTTGTCCTGCGGAGTTGCCGCCACCGACCAGCACAACGTCCTCCCGCGTACAGAGCTTTGCCTCGATCGGCGAAGCCCAATAGTAAACTCCACGGCCTTCATACCTTGCCAGTTCGGGGATGGCGGGACGGCGGTAAGCGGCGCCGGCCGCGATTACTACGGTTTTGGACAACACTCGCGAGCCGCAATCAAGATTGAGCGCCAACGGCGAGTCGGCGCATTCCAGTTGCGTGGCGGCGACCGGGACCGCGACATCCGCGCCAAATTTCTGCGCTTGCACGAACGCGCGCCCAGTGAGCGCCTGGCCGGAAATGCCCGTCGGAAATCCCAGATAATTTTCAATTCGCGAACTGGCGCCCGCCTGACCGCCGATCACGCGCGCGTCGACCACCAGTACCGATAATCCTTCCGATGCGGCATACACCGCCGTTGCAAGACCGGCCGGACCGGCGCCGACGACCGCGACATCGTAGACGTGATCGGGGTGCAATTCCGGATACATGCCGAGGTGGCGCGCGAGTTCCTGCTCGGATGGGCATTTCAACACCGTGCCATCGGGACAAACGACCAACGGCAAATCCTTCGCGAGTGGCGCATGCAGTTTCATCACTTCGTCGGTGGCGTGATCGAGCGCTGGATTCATCACCGTGTGCGGATGCGCGTTGCGCGACAGAAAGCCCTGCAGGCGCAGCATGTCGGCCGCGTCGGGCGTTCCAATCAGCACCGGACCGCCCGCACCGGTTTCGATCAGTCCCACCCGCCTCAAAATCAATGCACGCATGATGCGCGAACCGAGCTCCGCCTCCGCGATGACCAGTGCGCGCAACGACGCGGGCTCAATCAACAGGGCGTCAACCTCCTCGAGCGCCCGAGCATCAATGAGCGCCGGCCGTCCCGACAGCTGACCGACCTCGGCAATGAATTGCCCTGGCGTGTGCTCGACGATAATCGCGTCGGCGCTTAGGGCATTCTTGCGCGTGATGGAAACCCGTCCGCGCAGAATCACGAACATGCCCGGTCCCGGCTTGCCCGCTTCGATCAGCAACTCGCCCGCCGGCCATGTGCCAATTTTTCCAAAACGGCGCAGGCGGTCGATTTCCGCGGATTCGAGCCTGGGAAAAATCTGCTCGCGGCGCAGCTCCAGATGATGCGGCAACCCCGCGCCTGTAGCGCCGCTGACAGCCTGCGCATCGATGCTGTCATCGGGGTGCCCGGTCTCGATTACCAGCGGCGTATCGGGCACGTTATTCATCACCAGACTTTCCGCGGCGGATGTGGCGTCTGACTGCCAGTGAAATCGAGCATCTCTTCATCGACGTAACACCAGCCCCACGGGTCGGCGGGATAATAAGACTCCATGATCGGATGGCTGGTGGCGTGGTAGTGCCTGGTCGCGTGCCTGTTCTTTGAACTATCGCAGCAGCCGACGTGACCACAGGTACGGCATATGCGCAAATGCACCCACTCATCGCCGGTCTTCAGACATTCTTCACAACCGTCCGCGGATGGCTTGACTTGATGGATAGCAGCGAGGTGTGTGCAGGACATGAGGCCTCCGGGCAATGATGAAGGTCTGATGATGAGTACGGTGGCGCTTAAAAATCTGCGCCGACGCGAATAGCGGAGGGCCTGTCCAAAAAGCTGACCCTCCTGCTGTCTGAGAAGTGCGCACACCGGGAAAGTTCCCGTCTCGGGTTTCGCAGTATGTTGCCTTTGTTGCGCGACGATTGCCTTTAGTGCGCACCGCCCGCGTCGACCGGACCACCAATGCGTCCGGCTCGGGCCAGATGACTAAAATCAATGACGGAAACAGTACCGAAGACGCCGCGTAAATATCGTTGGCGCTGAGCATGAAGGCCTGCTGGTCTTTCCGTCATGAATGATTGCCTTGTTAGTTGTAGTCATGGCAATGAATGTCAAGACAAACTTAATATCTTCATCGACGAAATCGCCGTCTTAAGCCAGTTTTAAGTGTCGGTGACGCATTATCCGGAGCGTCAACAAGCAATTCGCTTGGACTACGATCATGAAAGGAGAAACACCATGAAGGTAAAAGGACTGAAGCTCACTATTGCCGCCGCTGCCGTTGCGGCGGTGCTGGCTACGGGCTATTCCCTCGGCACAATCCCGTTCTTCGATCACGCCCGCGCGGCGACCAACCAAACGGCAACAGTGACTGCCACGCAAGCGGCCGCACCTACTACGGCAACGTTGCCGGACATGAGCGGTATCGTCGCCCGTAACGGCCCGGCGGTGGTCAACATCAGCGTGTCGGGTACGCGCAAGACTGACCTCAGCCTGCCGGAATTACAACAACTCGACCCGAACGACCCCCTCTACCAGTTCTTCCGCCGTTTCGGAGTTCCCCAGCAGCAAGGCGAAGCCCCAACCCGCGGCCTTGGCTCGGGCTTTATCGTCAGCCCTGACGGCACCATCCTGACCAATGCCCACGTGGTGGACGGCGCGGAGGAAGTCACTGTCAAACTCACCGACAAGCGCGAATTTAAGGCCAAGGTGCTCGGCATGGACAAGGCCAGCGATGTAGCCGTGCTGAAGATCGACGCCAAGAACTTGCCGGTGGTAACCAACGGCAGCGCGACCAACGTCCGTGTCGGTGACTGGGTACTGGCGATCGGATCACCTTTCGGTTTTGAGAACAGCGCGACCGCCGGTATTGTTTCGGCCAAGTCGCGATCCCTGCCGGACGGCGGTTACGTGCCCTTCATCCAGACCGATGTCGCTGTGAACCCTGGCAATTCGGGCGGACCGCTGTTCAACATGGCCGGTGAGGTGATCGGCATCAATTCGCAGATCTATTCCCGCAACGGAGGTTACCAGGGCTTGTCCTTCGCCATCCCCATCGAAGTCGCCATGAATGTGGAACAGCAGATCGTCACCCACGGCAAGGTTCAGCGAGGTCGACTGGGGGTTTCCATCCAGGAGATGAATCAGTCCCTGGCCGAATCGTTCGGACTCAAGAAGACGGCCGGCGCCCTGGTTGGGGCCGTTGACAAAGACGGCCCAGCGGCCAAGGCCGGACTGGAACCCGGGGATGTCGTCCTCGGCATCAATGGCAAGGACATCAATTCCTCCAGCGAACTTCCGGCCATCGTAGCCAACATTCGTCCAGGTGAAACGGCCAAGTTGCAAATCTGGCGCAAGGGCAACACCCGCCAGATTGATGTTCAGGTCGGAAAGTTCAGCGACGAAAAGCTCGCCAGCAAGGACAGCACGGAAGCTGACAAAGGTCGGCTGGGCGTTTCCGTTCGTGCCTTGACGCCGGAGGAACAGCGCCAAGCCGAAGTCAAGGGCGGCGTGGTCGTCCAGAATGTAGCTGGCGCCGCCGCTCGCGCCGGCGTTCAGCCCGGCGATATTATCCTGTCCGTCAATGGCGAACCCATCACCAAGGCCGAGCAATTGCGAGCGCTAGTCGCCAAGGCCGGCAAACGCATTGCATTGCTCATCGAACGGGGCGACGCCCGCATCTTTGTCCCGATCGATCTCGGCTGACACACGGATCGTGGCTTCAGATAACTGAAGCCATCACAAGAAGATGCCAACGCCCCTGGTCGTTGGCATCTTCTCGCTATAATCTTGCCGGGCTGCACCGCCGATCTCGCAGCCAATCTACTACTATCAAAGCACGACAGACCAGCATCATGATCTGCCCATTAATCCGTACTGAGGACCACGAGTGGATTGGAATAATGAACTGCTTGCCAGCCTGATCTGGCTGGGCGAAACCTTCGTCATCAGTCTGATCGGATTGGCCGTCACGGTTGTGGCACTCAGTCGATATACCCAGTGGGGTCGCCAGTTTCGGCGAATTACATCAGTCTTTTTTAGCCCGTCGCGCAGCAAGCTGCCCCTTGCCTGGCTTGCCCTGATTGTTTTCATGACGCTGTTTGCAGTGCGTCTGAATGTTCTTTTCTCGTTCTGGTACAACGGTTTTTATAGCGCCATGCAGAACCTGGACGCCAAGGCATTCTGGCTGATGCTGCTCGTCTTCGCTACGCTCGCCACGATCCACGTCGGACGCACCCTGTTGAACTTCTATCTGCAACAGGCCTTCCAGATTCACTGGCGGGCCTGGCTGACCAACGTGCTGATAGAGCGCTGGCTGGAAAAGCAGGCCTACTACCGCACTCAGTTCGTGGCCGAAAACGCCGACAACCCGGATCAACGCATTCAGCAGGATGTCGAGAGTTTTGTCGGAAGTTCGCTGACACTCTCAATGGGCTTGCTCGACGCGGTGGTCTCGCTCGTTGCCTTTAGCATCATTCTCTGGAACCTCTCCGGGGTATTGGCCTTGTTCGGCTGGGAGATTCCGCGCGCGATGGTTTTCATGGTGTATTTGTACGTCATTGTGGCGACCGTTTTTGCGCTGAAGATCGGGCGGCCGCTCATCCGTCTGAATTTTCTGAACGAACAATTCAACGCCAATTTCCGTTATGCGCTGATCCGCTTGCGTGAATACGGCGAGAGCATTGCGTTCTACCGCGGAGAAACGGTCGAGCGCGACAACCTGATGACACGCTTTGCCAACGTGATTGGCAATATGTGGGCGATTGTCTTCCGCTCACTCAAATTCCAGGGATTCAATCTGGCCGTCAGTCAGGCGGCCGTCGTCTTCCCGTTCATCGTCCAGGCACCGCGCCTGCTCAGCAAACAAATCACGCTGGGCGACGTGATGCAGACGGCGGAAGCATTTGGCCAGGTCCAGAGCGCATTGTCATTTTTCCGCAGCTCCTACGACACGTTTGCCAGTTACCGCGCGGTCATCAATCGATTGTCGGGCTTTCTCGATTCGATGGATTCCGCCGAACAACTGGCGAGCGTGCAACTTGAACCAGGAACCCAAACGCTTGACGTGGAGGCGTTGTCCGTAAGAACTCCAGCCAGTACCGTCCTGGTTGAAAACCTGAACCTCTCTATCGCGCGAGCCTCGTCATTGCTGATTCGCGGCAAGTCCGGTGTTGGAAAGACCACCCTGCTTCGCGCTGTAGCGGGTTTATGGCCGTTCGTTGACGGCAAAGTCGTCCGGCCGGTCGAACAACAATCACTGTTCCTTCCGCAAAAGCCCTACCTGCCATTGGGCACCCTGCGCCAAGCCCTGTACTATCCTGCCGCCATACAGACCGGCGATCAGGCCGCGGCAGTGCTGCGTCAATGCCAGCTCGGGAATCTGGTGGCCCAGCTTGACGAGGACGCTGACTGGGCGCGAACCCTCTCGCTAGGCGAGCAGCAGCGCCTGGCGATTGGCCGCGTGTTGCTTAACGCCCCGCAGGTGGTGTTTCTCGATGAAGCAAGTTCCGCCATGGATGAAGGCCTGGAATACGCGATGTACCAGCTGTTGCGCCAATCCCTGCCGGACGCCATTGTGGTCAGCGTTGGTCACCGCAGCAGCCTGCTCGAATTCCATACGCAGGAACTCGAACTGCTGGGTGAGGGTAAGTGGCGATTGCATGATCTGAAACACGCTCAGCTGGGCAGGTAACCCCCTGCCAATGGATCAATGGGTGGGAGGGCTTATTCCGATGGGTCCGCTACACCAAATACTTCTTGAAATGCGCAATCGTCCGCTCCCACGAGAGTTTCGCGGCCGCCTCGTCGTAGCGCGGAGTTGAGTTGTTGTGAAAGCCGTGCTGCGTGCCGGGGTAGATATGTATTTGATGCGCGACCCCGGCCGCTTTGAGCGCGGCTTCGAATGCCGGATAGGTGTCATTGACCCGCTCGTCCTTCTCGGCCAGATGACACACCAGCGGTGCCTTGATGTTGCTCACGCTCGCCGTGTCCGCCGCCACGCCATAATACGGGGCACCTGCCTGCATGTCTGCGCCCAGCGCGGCGGCAAGGTAATTGACGATACCGCCGCCATAGCAAAAACCGGTGACGCCAAGTTTCCGGGTTGAAAGCGCGTAAGTCTTGAGAAAGCGCGCGCTGTTCAATAAATCGGTGCGCAGCTTGGTCTGATCCAGCCCGGTCTGCAAGGTACGGCCGTCGTCGTCGTTGCCCGGGTAGCCGCCGACCGGAAACAGGCCGTCGGGCGCCAGCGCAAGAAACCCTTCGGTTGCCGCACGCCGCGCCACGTCTTCAATGTAAGGATTCAAGCCGCGATTTTCATGCACCACCAGTACGGCCGGGAACGGCCCCGCCCCGGCGGGTTGCACCAGGTAGCCGCGCATGGTGCCCGAGTTCCCGCCGGGCGACGGATAACTCACGTAGTTGGCCTTGATGCGCGCATCGGTAAACGAGATCGTCTGCGCTTGCGCATAGCGCGGCAGCAGCGCCTGTGCCATCCCCAAGCCGCCGACCACCGACAGCGCCGCTGCGCGGGAGAGAAACTCGCGCCGGTCCATGCGCCCGTGGCAGTATTCGTCATAAAGATCGAACACGCGCTGATCAATTTCCAGTTGCGTGATACTGCCATCCGGTGCTTTGACTTCGACTTCCGGTTCGCTCATGGTTTTTCTCCTTGAAAGGTCGAAGACGATTGCAAATCGCAAGGTTTTCGGGGCTGATCTTCGGCTATCCGGCCGGTGCCGTAGGCTATTGACCGACAGGGTGCTCCACCAGGTCCCGCAACGCGCTCCCCGCCTTGAAACGCAGCGAGTATTTTTCCGGGGCAGAACCACGTTCTGAGATCCTCGAATCTCTTTCCGTTCCTGGAAGCTGATCGTTTTGCGAGACACATGCGAATCGTCGAAACTCCATACGTACGCGTCGATCAATTTTGCTGAGATCGAAGCATGGCGCTCGCCAAATCTAGCGATAAATAAGTCGCTTGCGACAACAAACGGCCATCAACGGCCACTGACACTTTCCCCTCAAAGCTGACGTTGGCCGAATGCACTCACGCGAAAGCGGTCGTTGGACTGGG